>JACRBK010000526.1 GCA_016234525.1 Chloroflexota bacterium | reverse complement strand
TTGCCCTGCGATACATCCAGGCGGGGCAATTCGACGGTGAGATCGCCGCGCTCAACCGAAAAATCAAACTGCTCGACGCGCAAGGGGCGCAGGTCGGCAGTAATATCGCCCCGGCTGCTGGTCAGAGTGAACAACTCGATCACCACATCGGCAGGCAATATTACTTCTAGCGTACCTCGCCCGTAATCCTCCAACTTAGGAATCGAACTGGTATGAGTCTCCAATATGCGCAGTATTCCGGTATCCCCCTCGACCGACCATTCCATAGCCACTTCGCTCGCACGGCTACCCACAAAATTCGCCGCCAGTTCGCGCGGGTCATCTTGGGCCGGGCGGATCGTGATCGCGGTGCGGTCCAATGAAAGATCGAGACGCACACGCGCGATCTCCGGCGCAAGGACCTGAGAAAACGGGCGTTTATTATCGGTCCGCAGTTTGTCGGCCTGCTGCTGGTAAGCAAAAAAGATAATGCCTGCCAGTGCTGCCGCCGCGACGATCAACCCGATCAGGTTCATTTCTATACTGAGTCGCCGCGCGCGCACCCGCCGCCGCCCAAACAACACATCAAACGCGAACAGGATCAAAAGCACCGGCCAGGATCGCAGCAGAATATCGCCCACTGCTTCGGGGACCGCTCCCGCCACCATCAACAGCCAGATGCTTCCTCCGGCGATCACCAACAGCGGCCACATGACGTTTCGGCGCGTCGTCGTCATGCTGTCCTCCACAACTGTTTAACCAGCATCGTCAGCCCAAAAACAATGACGACAATCGGCAAAAAAGCATCGCCATTTTCGCCCGTCAGCACACCCAGGTTTCGCGCCAACACAATCAGGCCCATCACGATCACCGCACCGCCGATCAATATGACTGTTTCGGCGTTAGTGACACGCTGGTGCATCGAAGCCGGGTCACGCGGGATGTCGTTCAGCGTTTCGGGAGGTAGCATAAACCAGAGCGCCAGATAGATGAGGATGCCTGTCCCGGCAGTAAACAGCCCCAGAATCACAAACAGGCTGCGCACCCACCAGGGATTGATGCCGATATAACTCCCCAGCCCGCCGCAGACTCCGCCTAAAGCTCGATCTGTCAGACTTCTTGCCAGTCGTTGAGGTTTCATAAGTTCCTATCGCAACCATCAAGGCCGTTTTTGGTCCAGTTTCGCAGACAGTATAATACATGAATGATATTTCGCACACGGGAGTTTGTTATGTCAGAAATTAGATACTGCCCGCTGTCCCAGGTCGATTTTGAGGCGTTTACAGCCGCGTTTAACCGTGCCTACAGCGATTATTTGATGCCGGTGGTGATGACATCCGCTTCTTTTCGCGCCTTGATGGCGCGGGATGATCTCGATCCTGCGGCGTCGGTGGTGGCGTTGGACGGCGATACGATTGTCGGAACGGGGCTGTTGGGACTGCGGGCACCTATCGGCTGGATTGGTGGGATGGGAGTTATCCCTGGTTACCGGCGGCGGGGAATTGGTCGCCAGATGATGATCTATTTGTTAGAGCGCGCCCGTGAACATGGTTTGAGTAAAGTCGGGCTGGAAGTGATCGAGGCCAATCACGGCGCTCATGCGCTGTACTACCAGCTTGGTTTTGTGGATACCCGCTACTTGCTGATTCTGGAACGTATTCCCACTTCGCTCCCCGATCTTCCCCCTACCTATCGGGTTGAAGAACAGGCCCCTGAAGACCTTCTGGAATATTATGATGCTTTCCACGATGTCCCCAACTGCTGGCAGCGTCACCGCGCCTCGCTCGTCGGGTTATCGCCCCATCTCGAAGGCTGGGCGGTGTGGTTTGGAAATCAGGTCGCCGGTTATGCGGTAGGCATGGCAAATCATCACGAGGTGCGGCTGGCCGATCTCGCCGCTGATCCTAATTCGGATCGGGTGCTGGCCGCTCAAACGCTGCTGGTCTATCTGCATGAGCATCACTGGAGCGCGTACAGCAGCATTTATAACATCTCTGAAGATGACCCGGTTCTGCCTGCTTATCAGGCGACCGGCTATACCACCGTGATGCGCCAGATTGAAATGGAATACACTCTCAAATAACAAAAGGGGCGCAGCCGCGCCCCGATCTTTTGCCATTTCACTCTGCTTAGAAAAACCTTATTGATAGGGTGAACGGACAAAACGCAGCACCACGCGCACTCGCCCGAATTCCAGTTCATCACCATCGCGCAGGCGATAACGCCGGTTCGGCTCAAGCGAGAACCCGTTGATGCGTGTCCCATTGGTGCTATTCAAGTCTTCAAGATAAAGCGCCTTGTTATCTTCATCTTGAATAATCGTGGCATGGCGGCGCGAAACCCCGCCTTCTTGCCCGCCATAGGGAGATAAATCCAGATCAGGATAAAAGCTCCCTACGGGATCAGCGCGGCCTAGCACAATCCGATCTTTTACTTCAATCCCTACGGTAGTCTGATTTTGTTCGCCAATTTGCATCAATAACCGCCAGGGAGCAGACAGACGCCCCGATTGAGGGCGCGCGGTACGGTCTTCTACAGGCATAGGTGGATGCACTGACTTATCATTGAGCAGTGAAGTCTGGCGTTTCGTCGGATCGCTGTTTACAGGTTGGTTATTATTGTTATCGTCCGGCATCAGGGGCCTTCCGTTCAGTACATTTACCATTTTCATTTCCTACCATTATACAACTCGCTCACGTTGTGCCTAGCCCCACCCTGGTCATAGCGGGGGTTTGCTGCTAAAGTTGGCAGCGTCAGGATCAGCATTTATGGTCAAACGCCCAACATGCCCATCTGGAATCGCCGCCGTTCAAAGCTTATACTGCCCATACTCTGCGCCGTGATAAGCGCGGCTATTGCTGGAATCAGCCTGAAACCGGCAGCCGGTGGTTGGCCGGAGATCCAATCTCACGGCGCGACTTATGCCCTTGAGGAACCCGCCTGGCTAAAATCGTCAGAGTCCCTGGCTATTCTCTGGCGTCCTATTGGCGCCACAACTCCCCTTACCTACCAGCGAATGGATTCCATTGAATCCCCGGTCGATCTGCTTCCCTACGCTGACCTTGAACCACGCCGCTGGCAGGCCGTCCCCGCCGATGAAGGAATGAATCATCTGGTCTGGCTGGAAAAGAACGACCGGCTGCGCAGCGCCCTGTTAGATGCTCAGGGGCAGACCATACGCGGCCCAATTGAACTGGCCTCAAATGTGAAACCCGGTTTTGCTATTCTGGAACAGCGCGATCACAGTGTGATGGTATTCTGGATCAATCAACGCCAGGATCAAGCTGCCGCCCTCCAGATCGACCCGGCAGGCCGCCCTGGCCCGGTTCAAAACCCGATCACGGGCCGGGTGAGTTTTTTAGCCGCCGGAATAGACGTGGGCCATGAAAACCAGATGACTCTGGCATGGTTATCTTCATCCACGCCGCGCGAATGGACCATCAATTACCAGACATTCCATTCATCAGGTCTTGAGATCAATACGTCAGAAACTCTTTATCGTTTCACGCTGAATGCCGACGAAAGCATCGCGTCATTTTCACTGGGAATGGATCACACTCATAACTACATTTTTTGGAGTTTGCACAATGCCCAATCCCCAGACACCGAGCGGGCTTTTGTGCTGGCGCTCCCGTCGAGCGATCTCACAGTGACCGAAATCCTCCTACCGGAGCAGTTTACCCCCTCTCGGCGGCTGACTGGCAATGGCCTAAACATTGGGCGCATCCAGCCCGTTACACAACTGCCCGATTCCCCTGCCGCTTTACGCTGGCTGCGTCCTGCACACGACCAACAGGCTGTTCTGCCTGTTGCGCTGGCGCTGCGCACCGAAAACGGCTGGCAGCCGGGCATAATTTATTTTCAGAATGGCAAACTGCTGGGATTCCAGGTGGTTTCCAATCAGCCCGCTGACGCTGGCCCGCCCGCCCTGGCTGTCAGTGCTGGCGGTGATCTGGTTCTGGCCTGGAGCGGACTGAAAGAAGCCGTGCCGCATCTCTATTCGGCCTCTACCGCAGGAAAAGGGTTGGACGAACCATCCCCTGGCGCACTGTCTCTAGCGCTGCGAATAAGCGCGGGAACCGTGATCGGATGGGGAATTGGATGGATGGTTACCGCACTGATCACCCGCTTTGCATTGCGAAAACAACGGTCAACCGTTGGTTAAGGCACATCACTTTACGCTACAATAACGACCGTTTTTGTCCGGCTCATAAGGATTGGCACACATCATGCGAGAATATCGTAAGGGACTATCTCAGTTACGGCTGATAATGATATGCACAGGCGTGATTATTACCCTGGTGATGGGTTTGGCTCCGGCGCTGGCTGAACCTTCGCGCCAAACTGCTACAGCGGCAGCGCTACGTTTAGCGATGGTTGAACCTCAAACGCTGGACCCGGTGCAGGTATCACGTTTCGACGCGAATACACGCGACCTCGTTGAAAACCTTTTTGTCGGACTCACCCGTTTTGATCCAGTAACACGGCAGGCAGAGCCGATGCTCGCTAAAAGCTGGACGATCAGCCCTAACGGTCTGACATGGACGTTTGAACTGCGTGATGATATTCAGTGGGTGCAGTACGACTCCACATCGAAACAAATAACAGCGGTCCGACCTGTCACCGCCGGGGATTTTGTCTATGCGATTCAGCGGGCCTGCGATCCGCTGCGGCCCTCCCCGGTCACGGCGAATTTGATGGTCATTGACGGCTGCATGACCGTCGCAAACGCTGCCCACAGCACCATCGACGATCTATACATCGCCCGCACCATCGGAGTGCGCACCACCAGCCCTACTACCCTTGAAATTCAGCTCGTCTTCCCGACCGGCTATCTGCCCGCCCTGCTGAGCACACCAGAGTTCCGCCCACTGCCACGCGAAGCCGTCTCCGATACGGCAAATTGGACTGTTCCTCAGACGATGTTGAGCAGCGGTCCTTATTCGCTCACCGCATGGACCCAGACGGGTATGGAACTGACACGTAACCCCTTTTGGCCGGACGATTACGCGGGCAATATTGAGGCGATTAGTGTTAACTTCACCAACGAAGCAGCCAGTCTGGCGAGCAGCGGGCAGATAGACATGATCCGGCTGACATCGGATGAAATCGCGGCGGCCCGTGTGTCATCGCCGCAGCTTCTCAAAATCGCGGAAGGATCATCGCTGGTGACACTGGGATTTTCATTTGATCGCACGATGGTGAGCACACCTGAAGTGCGGCGCGCGCTGTCGATGGCCCTGGATCGTTCTGCGCTGGTGGCCCAACTGCTGCCTGATCAGGCCCAAGCGGCCAACACGTTCACCCCAGCGGGCGTGATCGCCGCGCCGACGGTAGAAACTAACCTATACGATCCTGCCCAGGCTCAAGCCAACTACAGCGCTGCCGGATTCCCGGCATGTGAGGGCGTGCAGGAAAAAATGATCATGTTGGTCCCCGACGATAACCCCCTATGGGCGCAGTTGGGACAGGCCATTATTAACCAGTGGTCAGCAACTTTGGGCTGTAATCCGGCGCTGTTTGAAGTCCAGACCCTCGCGCGCCCGCTGTTGATCGAGCTGGCTCATTCGGCTTACGATTATGAAAAAATCACGCGCTCACATCTGTGGCTGGCGGTATGGAGTGCGGATTATCCCGATGCGAACGCCTGGCTGAACGATGCGCTCTACTGCCTGTATGGGTATTTGCGTACCGGGCGCGAATGCGAACAGGCCGACGCAGAGATGGATAAAGCCGCCGTTGAAACCGACCCAGTGAAACGCGCTGAATTTTATACTCAGATCGAGCAGATGTTGTTTGGCCCAATGGGGAGTTATCCGGTGATCCCGCTCTATCGCACGACTTCCGCCTGGCTGCAACAGCCCTGGCTGAGCGGCGTCAACGAGATTGGGGCCGCGCGCTTCGACTTGTGGACCGTGGATACAGCGCAGCGCCCGTAGAACGAAAACAGAGGGGGCGCGGCAGCGCTGCCGCGCCCCCTACGCAATCAATTGGTAGATAATCCCAGCTTAGTTATTCGCCCGCTGCTGAAAATTGATCCAATACGATGTGGTTGTGGAGACGGTTTGGCCGGAATCGTCTTCCGCTTCACAAGGTACAGCCTCTACCACCGGGCTGGTATCGCGCAGACCAGGGATCGAAACGGAATAAGAGCGCCCCGGTGTCATTTCAAAATCAGCATAACCCGGCTCGCGTTCGGGCTTCAGTCCGGTAAAGAAGGTGTCGATCTGGCTGCCGCTCCAGATTACCTGGACCTGAACCCCTGGCACACCCTCACCACGCTGATCATATACTCGGACCTCGATTACACCGTTTGAAGCCGGATCACAGAACGACGCTAGACGAGCCAGGATATACCCTCCAGAGGGTGGTGTAGGCGTTTGAACAGCGGATTCTATGGGCTCTCCGGTTGGAATAGGAAGCGTGGGCGTTTTGGTGAACGGCGGGGTAAGGGTAACGGTTGGGATCGCCGTCGGGATCGCCGTTGCCACACTGACCGTGGCCGGAGTGGGATACAGTCCATCAGCACAGCCGCTCGCCCCCTGAGGACGATAAAGCTCTTCTAAGGCACGAATCACCCGAATATCGCTGTTGGTAACGGTCTTGCCCTGCTTATAACGGTTGCAGGCGACCTCGGACACCATCACCCACACATTTTGATCGGGACGCAGCGTGCGCAGCCGGTTAAAAGCCAGCGGCAGATCGTGGTTATAGGCATAACTGAGCGCTACCGCCACCACATAATCCTCACGCGCCTGCTGGCCCAACTGCCAGGGTGCCGTATTACGTTCGACCACCGGATCAATTTCCCAGGTATAGATCAGTCCGCTCGTGATTCCTAGCGCGATCCCCAGGATCAACGCAAACCACGATATATCACTGCCAGTACGAAGATGCCTGCTGCCGCTCATAGGGATTCCTACTGGCCGCTCAAAGGAGCCGCATTGGGTGTCGAGCGGTAGATTTCCATCACCGGCGTTAGACGGCCTACCGCTTCAGCCAACGCCACCATCACCGGAATGAACGGCACATTACTCTGAGCAATATATCGTTCGGTAAGGTTTTGAATGTAGTCAAAGACATTTTCTTGATTTAAAGGCTGCAACCGGGCCAGCGCCGCGTTAATGTCCCGATCATATTGGTAACCTTCCGCGATCATCACGGTATATTCTTCCTGGTGCTGCGACGACAGCGCGCTGATAGTGCTGTTTTTGTATTCTACCGGGAACTGCTCCCAGCCCAAAAACACGCCGATCGTCAATCCGATCAAAACCCCGATCAATAGTGAGCCTACATAACGTTTGGTCATAGTCGCCCCTGATTGGACTGCTTACTCTCCCCCTGTTATAATCCGCATCGGGCTGATTGCACAAGGTCCTGATTTAACAAAAGTCTTAGAAAAAAACAAAAGCCGGGATATTGATAATCCCGGCTTGGTCCTGAAACCTGTTGAGTGCCGAAGGTGGGAGTTGAACCCACACGGGTTTCCCCGTGCGATTTTGAGTCGCATGCGTCTGCCATTCCGCCACTTCGGCTAACACAAGTCAAAGTATATGCTGATTTGCATGATCCGTCAATCCCATTTTAAAGCGAATTTTGAACTGGGAACAGCTAAAAGTCACCTCCCGTATGGATGAAAACGAGCTGATTCAGGCTGCAAAACAGGGCGAAGTCGAATCTTTTAACCGGCTGGTGTTGGCGTATCAAGATACGGCCTATCACCTGGCTTATCGCATCATGGGTGAAGCGGACGCAGCGGCGGATGCTACTCAGGAAGCGTTTATCGCTGCGTTTCGCAAACTACACCAGTTTCGCGGCGACCGGTTCAAACCCTGGCTGATGCGCATTGTCACCAATGCGTGTTATGACGAACTGCGCCGCCGCCAGCGCCGCCCGGCTTTATCCCTGGATGATCTGCATGATGATCCGCCTGTAGCCGATTCGCCGCTGCACAACCTGCCTGAAAACCCGGAACTTATGGCCCAACGAAATGAACTCAATTTGGCGATTCAAGATTGTTTGAATACGCTGCCCGACGATCAGCGCGTGATCGCCGTGCTGTCCGATTTGGAAGAATACCATTACCAGGAAATTGCTGAGATCACCGGCCTGCCTCTGGGGACCATTAAATCGCGCTTAAGCCGGGCACGTACCCGCCTGCGCGATTGTTTACAGGGTGTAAGGGAACTTTTGCCCGTTGAGTATCGTCTTAGTGAATAAGCTGTAGATTGGCACAGAGAAACCAGAAAGAACATGTCTGCCCCGCCGAATATACTCTCCGATCACGATTTGGAACTGCTGTCAGCCTATTTAGACGGCGAACTGACCGATCGTGAAACCTATAATCTTGAGCAGCGTCTGGCGCGTGAAGAGGTACTGCGCCTGACATTGGACGATTTGCGCGATACCGTTATGCTCGTGCAAAGTTTGCCACGCCTGCACGCGCCGCATAATTTCACGCTCGATCCGGCCCGCTATGGACGGAAAATTCCCTGGTGGCGGCGGTGGTTCTCTGCCGAGCGAGGTTTACAGTGGGCTGGCGCGTTAGGCACCATCGCTTCAATCGTGTTGATCGCTGTTGGATTGTTGTTGAGCAGCGCGAACGAAACAATGGATATGGCAGAATCACAGCCGGAGGAAGAGAGCAGCGGCTATGCGGCAGCCTCGGCTCCAACGATACAACCAGATCTTGGCAGCACCGCGATTGACGATACCGCGATTGCATACAGCGGCGACGATCATTTTCAATCTACTCTGGCTATGCAGAGTGCTTATTATGGTGGGACCGAAACCGCCGAAGCTACATTAACTTCGCCTAGTATGAAAGACGAATCTACGCCCCCTCATGCCGCGCCAGCCGCCGCTGCGGCAGTCGAAGAATCTCCTCCTGTTGTAGAAATGGCAGTGGGTGGAGAAACTGATGCGATCCTATCTCCTACGGCAACCGGGACTGGGGCCGGACAATCGCTCAATCTTTTCAATACGGTTGAATCATCGCCTGCCGAAGGAATGATGGAGGCCGATGGCATGGTCCAGGGCGCAGGAGCAGTGCCGGAGGATCAACAAACGTTCGCTATGGAT
>JACRBK010000529.1 GCA_016234525.1 Chloroflexota bacterium | reverse complement strand
GTGAATCTGCGCACTGAGTTTGACGACGCCGCGCACGGGTTGTCCCTGGCGCAGTACTGCCACTTGCCCACCGTGGACGATGGCGCGCCGACCTTCGATCACCTGGAAAAAGGGGTAGACTTTATCCGGCAGGTGGTCGATAGTGGGGGCAAAGTGTACATTCACTGTGCGGGTGGGGTGGGGCGCGCGCCAACCATGGCCGCCGCCTATTTTATCAGCCGGGGTTTGTCGCTTGATGAGGCCCTCAAGCTGATCCGCAAAACGCGCCCATTTATCAATATCATGCCGCCGCAGATGGACCAGTTAAAGCAGTTCGAGGAGAAATCGCGCACCACACCGTGAGAGAAATATGATGAGAGTCGCCGTTACCATCAGCATCCACCAACACACGGATCAGCCGCGTGACTTTTTGCAGCACACTTATGTGCCTTACCTGGAACCGCTGGGATTGATTCCGATCCTCGTTCCTAACATTATTGCCGATCCGGTAGCTTATGTGCGGGCGCTGGATGTGCAAGGGTTTGTCTTGACCGGCGGCGGGGATGTCGCGCCGGAGCGTTACGGCGAAGCCGACAGCGGAACCGAAACCGAGAGCATCTCCCCGGCCCGCGATTCGACGGAATACCACCTGTTAGAATTCGCCGTCGAACGCAGCCTGCCGGTGGTTGGCATCTGCCGGGGGATGCAGATGATTAATGTCTTTTTCGGCGGCAGTCTGATCCAGGATATTCCTTCTCAACTGCGCAGCCCGATTCGCCATGACGGCAATCCGTCGCACGCGCTGGCGATCACCGATGCGCGCTTCGCGCAGGTGTTGCAGGCTGACCGGATCGAGGTGAATTCGTTCCATCACCAGGGTGTGACGGCGGATCGCCTCGCGCCGGAGTTGGACTCGTTCGCGCTGTCGGAGATCGATGGGGTGATCGAAGGGGTGGCGCACCAGCGCTGCCCGGTGTTAGGTGTACAGTGGCATCCCGAACGGCCCACGCCCTCTCGCGAAACCGATCTGCGACTGCTGCGACATTTTTTGAAAGAAGGTGCATTTTGGCAGAATCACCCATAAATCACCCGCCGCGCGTCGGGGTTGGCGTGTTGATTCAGCGCGAGGGGCGCGTGCTGCTGCTGCGGCGCTTTGGCGCGCACGGCGCGGGAACGTGGTCTACGCCCGGCGGACACCTGGAATATGGGGAGACGCCGGAGCAGTGCGCGATCCGCGAGGTGGAGGAAGAATCCGGTATTCGTATCCATCAGGTTACTTTTCGTGGGATCACGAACGATGTGTTTGAGGAACGCGGCCTGCACTATATCACGATCTGGATGCAGGGTGAGGTCGAAAGCGGAGAGGCGTTTATCGCCGCGCCGGATGAAGCTACCGAGATCGGCTGGTTCGCGTGGGATGCCCTGCCGCAGCCGCTTTTTTTGCCACTGGTTCACCTGTTAGCCGGGCAGGTTTACCCACCAGGGATTACAGAACTGTAGTATTACGGGGCTGTATTCTGGCTGTAAGGAGCGCGTAATTCCGATCAGCGATCCTATTGATCAGATAACGCTGATGGCATTGAGCCGCCAGCACACCATCTATCAATAAGGAGAGACTGAAATGTTCAAGAAAATCTCGCTCATGCTCACCGTTTTCGCGCTCATGTTCGTGTTCGCGGCCCCGAACGTTTTCGCAGATGACACCGAGACCGAAGGTTGTGTACCGATCTACGACGAAGACACCGACAGCTATATCACAGCCTATTTCTGTGATGGCCGCCTGAACGCCTTCGATATGACTGAACCGATTGCGATCTATTACAACTACGGCACGGGACAGGCTATCGATGACAATGGTTATCCTTACACCGTAGAGGTTGTGGACAGCATCAGCATTTGGGCCATCGACGGTGACGGTGTCGGCCAGCCGGTACTCAATGTTCCCGCTTCCCAGATCACCCCGGCGCTTAGCGCGACCAGCGATGTACAGATTGCTTCGGGGAACGGCGTCACCCTGAATTACTCACCGTCAGCGGATGCTTTCTGGGTGACTGCGTGGACCGGCTACAGCTTCGCCTGGAGCGCCTGGTAAACAGCGCCCAGTGATTAACCACCGGCGTTAAACGCCAGGAAGGCGCGATCTCCCCCCGTCGCGCCTTCTTGTTTTTAGGTTATTCAATAAAATGATTTCCCAGTAACCCTCAGCCATGATAGGCATTAAGTGTGGAACAGCCTGGATTAGTCTGGACGCAGCGGTGCATCCGGGCTGACATATACCTGCATGGTTGCACCTTGATACGAAAATTCGGCAGCAAGCCGGTAGCCGCGTGATTCGAAATAACCCGCATTTTGCAGGTTGCGCAATATTCCAAACGTTCCCACACTGGGATCGAGGATAAATACATCCACGTCAATCGTATCCCAGACCGCCTCTGTCGAAGCGTATTTCTTTTTCTCGTCAGGGGTCAGGTGGGTAGCGGTGCGCGGCGAGACAAAACGATAATCTGTCAACCAAAAAAAGTGATGGTGTTCCCCTGATACGGTTGCGCCAGGGGCAATGTGTTCCAGTGTCCAGGCGACACCCGGCGGTGGTTCGGGCAAAATTGGTTCGCCTTTGAGCAGGTGCGGCAGCGGAACGTGCAGAGTGGTTCCCAGACCAGGCATCCAGAACAGCGCGAAGATCACGATCAGGTACTGCGCCGGAAGGCGGCGTTCGCCCCATTTTAGGCCGGCAAGTGTCTCACTAAAGGCTGCTGCAATCAGGATGGCATAAAAGGGGATAAGCGGCTCTTCCAGGTAATCGAACGGGGAACGCACCAAGAATGCCATCACCAATGGGCCGCAGAAAGCGACGATGAGTAATGAGCAATCGCTCGCGCGCCGCCTAAACAGAGCCGCGCCGACGCCCAACAGCATTAATAAAAATTCATACTGTGATCTCGCTAGAAAATTGAGATGTTTGCCCAGCGCAGAAATATAATCGCTCACTGAATGGGGGGTACGTGGTTTCCTTGACCGAAGAAACATATCGACATCAGGGAATATCTGGAAGGCTGCCACCGATAAGCCCGCCAGTACACCACCGAGCACGAATAACCACAAGCCGCGCTCCGGCCACAACCGCCGCTGGCGCACATAACGCGGCAAGTAGAGCGCCAGGGTGAGCATCACCCCCAACAGGCTGGCATTATAGTGGGCGAACATGCCCCATCCCATGCAAGCCCCGGCCAACAGGTGCAGCGCGTCGCGCTTGCGGTGTAAGGCTTCGGAATACGCCACCAGTGAAGCCATCATCGCCAGGGCCAACCCAATATCGTGCCGGGTGCGCGCCCCCAACTCTAATACCGCGCTTGCCAACAGAATCGCTGCCGTAAAGCGGGCAGCCGTCGCCCCATAGAGCCGGTACGCCGCCCAGGCCGCCAACCCCATCGTGATCAACATCAGCCCAAAGGTATAGAGGCGCGCCTGCCACAATCCCGGTCCGACTAACTTCACCCAGCCACCATAGGGCACGTAAAAATGGGGTAGATAATAATAAGTCTTGCCCTCAAAGTCTTCGCCGCCGAGAAAAATCCAATCGGAGAGTTTACCAGTCTTAGCGACGCTGTAGGCCCAACCGAACGACCAGCCTTCGTCGCTGTAGTCTATCGGCGGAGAAGCCCCGAGAGCTTCTACGCGGATCGCCACCACCGCCAGCGCGATCACGCCCAGACCAACCCACAGCGCCAGCGAAACCGATTTTTTTTCTGATTCGGATAGGGTCCAAAACAACAAGGAAAAACTGCCCGCGACCATCAACCCAATATGCGGATAAATCCATTCCGGGCGCATCTCGGCACCGAACGCTAACATCGCCGCCAGCACGACAGTCACTACCGGCCACTGCCAGCGCCTAAACCGGCGGCTCGCCCCGGCGGCCCGCTGGGGGGTGATCCAGGCGGCGAGGGCCATAAACGCCACTGAGAATCCGGTTATGCCCAGCGCCAGCAGCCGGAATGACAGACTTTGCCCGTTACCAGAAAAAAAGATATAAGCGCCCAGGTGGAACAACAGTAACAGATGTCCTGCGGCCAGGATTATCCACCAGCGCCGCAGGCTCTTTTGCTCCATCATTATTGATCTTCCTTAAGTCGTTTCACACAGGCATGAGCGGCGGCCTGCTTCCCGTTTTATTGGCTTTGCTCCCAGACGCGCACCACCTCGATCAGCAGATCGCGCACCGCCTGATCCTCAACGTCGCCCACTCCATCGTAAAACTGGCCGTCTACTTCGATCCGCACGCCGCCGGACAGCGCCGGGCTGACGTGAATCGAACGTTTTCTAAATTCGGGCAGATCGACCAGCCGCGCCTGCAAGATGTTCTCAATTTGTTCCGCAATCGTCTGTTCGGGTTTGCGCTCCACGGGGGCGGGTCCCTGGCCCATCGCGACGCGGCGCATCTGGCGGAACATCGAGCCGGGACTCAACGACACCGGGCCGTTTTCAGCATCTTGATCGGGCATTTTGTCTTTGGGTGTTTTGGATTCTGGTGAAGGGGCGGCTGGCGGAACAGCCGTTGGCGCAGCAGGCCGGGGACGTGCAGGGGCGGCAGATGCGGCGGCGGCGGATGAAGTCGAAAGCGTTGTCAGATCGCGCAGCACGTTCAAAAAACGCCGTTCCAGATCGGCGCTGCGCAGATCGTTGAGCGAACGGAACTGCCGCCCGCCGATTTCGACGATCAGCGATCCATCCGACAGATCACGCCATACACGCAGCAGTTCTACCGAGTCCGGGGGGTCTTGTCGATCACCTGTGGGCATTTCTTCCTCCATCAATGGGGTGCTGTCGATTTCTAGCGGCTGGTCTTCGTATGTTTCGGTGTGGGTGGGAAAGTTGGCAGCAGGCGCGGCGGCGCGATCAGCATAGGCGGGAATATCATCGCCTAACATGGCCGATAAATCCGGCTG
>JACRBK010000073.1 GCA_016234525.1 Chloroflexota bacterium | reverse complement strand
TTGACTGTACCGTTGTTCAGCGCTAACCGGGTTATCGGCGTGATCATTCTTGAAAGTGACATCGAGGGCGAACTCGACCTGCTCGACCTGGACTTTATGTCCCGCCTGGCCGAACATGCCAGCCCCGCGATTGTCAACTCGCAGTTGTTCGAGGAAATCCAGCGGGCGAACGAGTCTAAGAGTGAGTTCGTCAGTTTTGTGGCCCACGAACTCAAGACCCCAATGACCAGTATGAAGGGTTACACCGATCTGCTGATCAAAGGCGTTGTCGGTCCGGTCAACGAACAGCAGGCAAACTTTTTGCACACCATCTTTAACAACGTCAACCGTATGGAAACGTTGGTGAGCGATCTGAACGACTTAACCAAGCAGCAAACCAATAATATGCGCCTGGACCTGATGGCGGTCAATTTCCGCAACGTCATTTTTGAGACGCTGCGCGGCCAACAACGCATCATTGAAGACAAAACTCAAGAACTCGCGGTCGAGGTTCCTGAAGATCTGCCGATGGTGTGGGCCGATCAAAACCGTATGATCCAGATCATGACCAACTTCGTCTCCAACGCGAACAAATACACCCCGCCCGGCGGCACCGTGACGATTTTCGCCGAGGCCGCCCGCAACGCCTGGGATCCTCATGGCGCGGCGGAAGTGGTACACTGTTTTGTCAGGGATACGGGCATCGGCATGAGTGAAGATGATTTGAGCCGATTGTTTACGCCCTACTTCCGCAGCGAGAACCCCAAAACGCGCGAACAACCCGGCACGGGTTTGGGTTTGACCATCACACGCGGCTTGATCGAACTGCACGGCGGCAAAGTCTGGGTTGAAAGTACGATTGATGTCGGCACAACATTCCATTTCACGATCCCGGTGGCGACGGAACGGGAAGAAGTCGGCGCACGGGTGTGAGAGCCGTTCGCCGGGGTCTGAACACCCCGGCACTTGACGAGCAGGACCATCATCTATGGCCCTGCCCAAACACCGAGGGAGCGGGATCAGGCTGTTCTAGCCGAAAGCTGAACGCCGACGGCTGAAAGCTGCGCTTAGGAGGTGCGCTGTGTCTACACGCGGAATGTATGACCGGGACGGCGAGTTATTCGGGTATATCGACGGCGTGCGTGTTTATAACCGGCAGGGTGATCTGATCGGTGAGATGCGCGGGCAGGCGATCTACGATCTACAAGAGGAGCGGCGCTGGCTGTTGGACCGTGACGCGCTGCTTGATCTACGTGGCAATGTGATTGGCTACCTGGGGGCGCGAGTTCCTCAGGACGAATAATGCGGGGATAAGATGACGGATCAAGTCAAAAAGCTGAACTCTATGCGCTTTCTGGAAGCTCAGAAAGTGGAATATGAGGTTTTTTCCTACGATGAACATATCACCGACGGTGTAGCCGCGGCCCAGGCGATGGGCCTGCCCCCGGCGCAGGTCTATAAAACGCTGGTTGTGCAGTTGCAGAAGGGCGAGCCTGCCCTGGTGATGATTCCGGTAGACGCGACGCTCGATCTCAAAAAGTTCGCCCGCGCCATCGGTGAGAAAAAAGCGATTATGACCACCAAACGCGGCGCCGAAACCGCCACCGGCCTGAAAACCGGCGGCATCGGCGCATTGGCGCTCACACACAAACGGTGGGGCATGTATCTCGACAAAGCCGCCGAATCCCAGGAATCGATCCTGGTTAACGCGGGCCAGCGCGGTGTCAACCTGAAAGTTAAGGTCGCCGATCTGGTGCGCGTATTGAAGATCAAAGTTGTGGAAGTGATCGAAACGGCAGAGAATTCGGCTGCCGAAGAAAAAGAATAACCACCTGATTTCCTAACGGGGCGCGACACGCCGCGCCCCACCTTCTTCCCCCAGGCGAGGAGAAGGCAAAACAAGACGCGCTGCAACCATCAACCCTAAGGGGAGGAAAAGTGTCCATGTCTGGCAGGCGAAAACCCTGGCGATCTCGGCAGAGGGCTGCTGCCGCGCCAGTTCAGCCCCAAGAGTCCGTCCCTCAGCCGGACTCACTCATAGATGATGTGGGGTATAACCCCGAACGGAATCAATATCTCTTCTGGCTGACTGAAGAAGGGTATCTCGTCGCTCAGGATATTACCTGCCAGCACGAATATGTGCAGCGCGCCACCTGCCCTCACTGCGGCGGCAAACTCAAGCTGATGGCGCATCTCAATCGCGCCGGGCAGGGCCTGAGCGAAATGGTCACGATCTGTCTGGGTTGTCGCCAACGGGTGATATTTATCTTCGACATCAGCAACGAGGTCTATCAAACGTGGTGGGCCAAGCAGCTCGGTGATCTGTATGTGCGGCAGTACGACGGGCCGACACGCCAGCCACAAGAGCCAGGGTGATAAGACAGCTTTCAGCGATCAGCCGTCAGCAATCAGCGAAAAACAAGTTGACCGTTTTCAGTGATCAGTTTTCGGCGATGAAACACAGGGCGCAGCGGCGCTGTTTCCCTACACAAATCCGCTCGGCTGCGGTCCCCTCTCCAACCAAGTTGGAGAGGGGGTAGGGGGTGAGGCCAGGCAGTTTTTGCAGCCGTCGCCGGGCGCTCAAGCGGCCCGGCTATGCAAAAGGCGGGGAAGCCCACTAAAGGGGCTGGATAGTGTCTGGGTTTCAGCGCCTTTAGTGCGCTTCCAGGCTTTTTATCTAGCCGCAGGGCTTGAGCCTGCGGCGGGGTACGCCCCCCCCTCTCATACCTACTCGGACTAACCAGCAGGGGGTTTTCGCCTAACTTGTTGTGATATACCGCTTGAGTGACCCGGCAAGATTGCTGAGCGGCATCGTCTGGAGCCAGACCTTACCCGGCCCGGTGAGCGTCGCCAAGAACAACCCTTCACCGCCGCCTAACCAGTTCATCACACCCTTGATCATCTCAATATCATAATTGCAAGTCGGTTCGTACATGGCGATATGGCCGGGATCGACTTTGAGTCGTTCGCCCGCCTTAAGTTCGATCATCTGAACTTCGCCTGCGATCTCCACAAACGCTGTGCCGGGGCCGGTCAACTTTTGCAGAATAAATCCTTCGCCGCCGAACAGCCCTGTGCCGAGTTTGCGCCGGAAATGAATCGCCAGTTCCACGCTTTCTTCGGCGCACATAAACGCATCTTTTTGACAGATCATGCTGAATCCCGCCTTAAGATTGAGCGGAATCACTTTGCCGGGGCTTTCGGGCGTAAACGTGATCAACCCCTGGGGAACCTGACAGGTATAGGTGGTCATGAAGAAACTCTCGCCAGAAAGCATCCGGCCCAGAGCCTTACCTAATCCCCCTTTGCCGCTGGTCTTCATATCAATGCCATCGCTCATCCAGGCCATGCCGCCGGACTCGGTATACACCGCTTCGCCCTGCGCCAGTGTGATTTCGAGCGCCTGCATCACTGTGCCGAGAATTTTGTACTCCATACCACAACTCTCCTCTGTGTTATATGACACTTGCACATGTTCATTCTAACATGAGTGACCCGGCGGGACTAGTTAAGGGGGGTAGGCAGGGTAATCGCATCAAAATTCATTAGCCCCTATCCCCCCGTCGATGCTGCGCATCGCTCCCCCTTTCCCCATTGCAGATGGAGAAAGGGGGAGAAAAACGGCTCTCGCCACGAAATTTCCCCTCTCCACCAGCGTAGCGCAGTGGGGAGGGGACACAGGGGAGGGGCTATTTTTTCGCGTGATAGTTTTGACGCCATTACCCTGGGGTAGGTTCGTTCGTGGCGGACGCGCAGGTGTATTATAAGATCGTCTGGGTCTGCGACACGTTGTGGGTGCCTGCCAGCACGATGGGTCCCAACTAGGACGCTGTGTACCGCTGCCCGCTGATGTCGTGAAATAACTTCCATCCGTCAGGGGAAAACCTGAATCAAAACGGCCTCTCTCCCGGCCTCTCTCCGGCAACAACCAGAGAGGGATCGGGGGGTGAGGCCGTTCTTATTTTTTTCCCGCTGAGCGGGGAAATTTTACATCAAGAACATCGGCATCCCGAAGACGTGACGCACCTTCGGGCGATACTGTTCTACGTCGTACAATTCAGCGACATTCACGCGCTTGACACCCTGCGAGATCGTGCTGAGGTTGATGTCAGTGTACAGGCCGCGCTGCAAAGCGACCATGCGCCCGAAGCGGCTTTGTTCCACCAGGCTCATCGCCATCTGCGCATAGTTGGCCGCCACCATCAGGTCCAACGAATCCGGCGCGCCAGAGCGCATCAGATAGGCTACCTGTTGGTAGATAATATTATGTCCGGTCAGATTTTTGAGCAGTTCGCCGGTAATCTCGCCAATGCCGCCCAGTTTTTGATGCCCGTAAGCATCCCGCTCGCCGGCCTGGATGATCTCGCCTTCTTCCATGCGCGCCCCCTCCGAAATGGTCATCATAGCATAGTGGCTGGGATTGTCATTTTTGTCTTCCATGATCAATTCCGCCAACCGGTGCGCGCTGAACGGCACTTCGGAGATAATGGCACGATCCACACCCGACAGGTACGCCGCGATCAGCGACGTTTCACCAGAGTTGCGCCCGAACAGCTCAACCACGGCGATACGTTCGTGCGAACCGGCGCTGGTACGCAGGTTGTGAATAAATTCCACCGAGCGAGTCACGGCGGTCGAGAAGCCGATGCAGTAGTCGGTCCCGTACACGTCGTTATCCATCGTTTTGGGGATCGCCACGACCTTCATGCCCTCGCGGTGCATCCGCTCGCCAAAGCTCAGGGTATCGTCACCGCCGATGGGGATCAAGACGTCCAGGCCCAGATGATCCAACACTTTCAGCACATGCCCGGTATAGTCGTACACTTCGCGGTCATGTTTGTCCTTGCGCACAGGAACATCCATGCCCTTCAGAAATTCGGGGATACCCTTCCCTACCACACTGCCGGGGTTAGTACGCGATGTGTGCAGGAACGTGCCGCCGGTACGGTCAATGGTACGGACGCGCTTTTTATCCAGCTTTTCGACCCATTCTTTTCGCTCTTCTTCAGTCGAATCTAGATTATAATTGAGCAAACCGCCCCAGCCCCGGCGGATACCATATATTTCGTGACCAGCGTCTTCAGCACGATAGACTATCTGCTTGATGCACGGGTTAAGGCCCGGAACGTCACCACCGCCAGTCAGAACACCAATTCTTAACATTGCCAAATCCTCCAATTGAAACGAGCACAAGAGACGAGCCTACTATTTAAGAAGTATTCCGCCCCATTATACCAACTGGGGCGGAGTCCTGCCT
>JACRBK010000521.1 GCA_016234525.1 Chloroflexota bacterium | reverse complement strand
CATGATAGGCAAAATCAATCGGGGTAGCCCCTTCGGGTAGGTCGATAATGTCCCCTTTGGGGGTAAACGCGAAAATCCGCTCCGGACTGATCTGGTCTAACACGCCCTGCACAAACCCGTTCGCATCTTGCGCGCCGCCGTCCTGCACATCTTCCATCATGCGGCGGATACGCTCTAAGCGGCGCTCGAACGCTGTATCATTCGAAGAGGCAGAACGCCCTTCTTTATAGCGCCAGTGCGCAGCAATACCATATTCGGATTCGGCGTGCATTTCGAGAGTGCGAATCTGCACTTCGAGCGTTTTTCCTTCTTTGTCAAGTACGGCGGTGTGCAGGCTGCGGTAGGAGTTTTCTTTCGGGGATGAAATATAGTCATCGAATTCGCCGGGAATGGCGTAGAAAATATTGTGAATGACCCCCAGTGCTTGATAACATTGGGGAACCGTCTCGACGACGATACGAATAGCACGGACATCATAGATCTGGTTGAAGGGCAGATTCTTGCGGTCCATTTTGCGGTAGATGCTATAAATGTGCTTAGGGCGAGCCTGAATTTCTCCCTTAATTCCTTCGCGCGCGAACTGCTCCTGAATGTGCGCTGTCACCCGCTTGAGATATGACTCACGATCGGAGCGTTTTTCATCCACCTGAGAGGCGATTTCACGATAACGCTCAGGATCAAGGTGGCGGAAAGCCAGGTCTTCGAGTTCCCATTTGATCCGCCAGATGCCCAGCCGGTTGGCGATAGGTGCGAAAATCTCAAGCGTCTCTTTGGCTTTACGAATCTGCTTGTCGGGAGACATATGGCTGAGCGTGCGCATATTGTGCAGCCGGTCGGCCAATTTGATGAGGATTACGCGGAAATCCGATCCCATCGCCAGGAACATCTTACGCAGATATTCCATTTCGCGGTCACCGGCTTTGCTGCCGTGCATACTGTTCACGCCGGTCGGAAGCTGCTTTAACTTGGTGACGCCGTCCACCAGTTCCGCGATCTTGGCCCCAAACTCCTGCTCGATATCGCGCCGAGTCACGCCAGTATCTTCCACCACATCGTGCAGCAGCGCGGCGGCCACCGTGGTAGCATCCAGCCCCATATCCGCTAAGATCTGCGCCACCGCCAGACAGTGCGTAATATACGGCTGGCCGGATTTGCGCTGCTGCCCCTGGTGAGCGAGACTGGCGCGTTCAAATGCCCGCTCGATCAAGACCTGTTCATGACGCGGCAAGTCAGGCAGCGCCGCCCAAATGGGAGCAAGGGGAGCAAGATCGATGATCGTGGCAGACTGCATGGCTGTTGTTCTTTCGCCCAGTGTACAGGTTTAAAGTCTTTTAAGTTGCTGGTATAAAAGTATAATAAGGACCAATCAGTGGTGCAATGGCAATTGGTCAACAATAGGCAGGATATTTTATATAATTTGAAAGGGATTCTGTATAACAAGGGGTGCATTAATGCATTTTGCGTTATTATATTCTACAACAGGTTTGCGCCAAACGTATACCCAACTTGGAGGATGATCTGAGTGAGTACTGTGAAAATGAATAAAACCACTTTGGCCCTGGCTACGGGCACGCTCGACTGGCTGCGACTTATAAGTATCGTGTGTTGTGTCCTGGGCATTCTGGTAGCGGGTTATATGGCCTGGGCCGAAGTCACCGGCAATGAGACCATGTGCGCCGATACCGGTAGCATTGACTGCCAGGCCGTGCAGCAGAGTGCCTATGCTGAGACGTTCGGAATTCCGGTGGCGATCCTGGGGCTGCTCGGTTATGTGGCGATGCTCGGCGTGCTGATCCTTGAAGATCAAGTCGGACTGTTTGCCCACTATGGACGAACCCTGGTGGCGGGTATGTCGCTGTTCGGCTTCATGTTCCAAAGTTACCTGACTTATGTAGAAGCTGATGTATTGGGAAAGTGGTGCCAGTGGTGTGTAGCCTCCTATGTGCTGATCACCCTGATCTTTGGGATCGCGGTTTATCGCATAATTAGCTTCTTGAAGCCCCTGCGTCGCTAACCCGGCCCACCAGCCCCCTACCCCGGCAAAGTCTCAAACAAAAGAAAACGGGCGGTCTTTTTTGAGGACCGCCCGCATCATTAGTATATAGTGTTCAGCACAAACAATCAGTCTTTGGAATGCTGCTGTAAGGTGCGCGCAAAGATCGCTTCGTGTTCTTCGCGACGGCGTTCTTTCTTGCTGCGGTGTTTGGCCTTCTCACGTTTCTTGATTTCGAACTCCGAGCCTTCGAGCGCCTGACGTAATGCCAGTTCCATCGCCGTAGGCAGGTCTTCGGCTTCTTCTTCTTCCACCTGAACAGCAGCAGGTTGTTCAAGGGCGCGCACGCTCAGATCAATCTGTTTCTTGCGGCGATTCACGCCGATAACCTTGACGTCGATTTGATCGCCTACGTTTACTACATCGGCAGGATTGCCCACATAGCTGTTCGCCAGTTCGGAAACATGGACCAGCCCCGGACGTTCGGCCCCGATGTCAACAAACGCACCAAACTTTTCGACACGCACAACGGTACCGCCGAAGACGTTATTGACTGCGATCTCATTCCAGCCGACCGCTGCTGGTTTGAGCATCGTCAAGTTAATACGACCACGT
>JACRBK010000087.1 GCA_016234525.1 Chloroflexota bacterium | reverse complement strand
ATTGCGTTTGATACCCCGCTGCTGGATATGCTGCTGCGCATCGCACGCGGTCATTATTCGCGCTACCCGGTCTATGAAGGTTCGGTGGATCATGTGATCGGGATTCTGCACGCCAAAGACCTGTTTAACTGCCTGGTGGACCGCCCGGCACTGCTGACCGGCGCGGAGCAGCTTGATCTGCGTTCGATTTTGCGCCCGCCGCTGTTTTTCCCGGAGATGGCCGGGGTAGATCGGGTGCTGAAGCAGATGCAGCGCACCAAGCGGCATATCGCTATTGTGCTGGATGAGTTCGGCGGCATGGCGGGTATGGCCACGATGGAAGACATTCTCGAAGAACTGGTCGGCGAAGTCCAGGACGAATTCGACATGGAAAAGCAGCCGATCAGCGCGGATGAGACCGGTGTAACCTACAGCGGTCTGATCACGCTGGACGATGTGATCGAACGGTTTGGTGATCCCGGCGGCGTGGTTGAATCCGATACCATCGGCGGCTATGTCTCCGAGCGGTTAGGGCGTATCCCGGTCACCGGCGACAAGGTGATGTTCGGCGTGTATGAACTGGTGGTCGAAGAAATGGATGAGCTGCGTGTGGCGCGGGTGCGGTTTATCCGGCTTCCCGGCGATAAAGGATCAATAGATCGCGCATCCGGCGCTTTTTCCGATCTGGCAGGCGATGGAACTTAGCGAGAACACTATGCCGTCAATTCATGAACGTATTTTTCGTGTGCGTCATTATGAATGTGACGCCTATGGTCATGTCAATCACGCCAACTATCTCCGTTATATGCAAGAAGCCGCGATGGATGCCTCCGCCGCGGTGGGCTACGATAATGCTCGTTATCGAGCGATAGGGCGCTCGTGGTGGATTCGTGAAACGGATATTTCGTATCAGCGGCCACTGACTCACGGCGATTCGCTGATCGTCAAAACCTGGGTGGCGGACTTTCACCGGGTGCGCTCCTTGCGCCACTACGAGATTCGCCACGCTGCGACGGGTGAGATCGCCGCCGAAGCGCAGACGGATTGGGTGTACCTCGATTCAGCGACTCAGCGCCCAGAGATCATCCCACCCGAAATGATCACGGCGTTTGTTCCCGAAGGGCTGCCCGACGACAAACGGCCTCCGCGCCCCTTCGTCCAGCCGCCGCCCCCGGCGGGCAAATTTACCCTACGCCGCCGCGTCGAATGGCGCGATATTGATCCCGCGCAGCACGTCAATAACGCCACCTACCTCGCATTTTTTGAGGACAGCGCCATGCAGGATTCGATCAGCCGGGGATGGCCGGTGGCGCGGATGAGCGAGGCCGGTTTTGCCCTGGTGATCCGCCGCTATCGCATCGAGTACAAACTCCCGGCGGTGTTGGGCGATGATCTCGATGTTTCGACGTGGATTTCCGATGTCAAACGTTCTACGGCGCTGCGGCATTTCACCGCTGCGCGCGTCTCTGATGGCGCACTGGTGGCGCGGGCGTTCAGCCAATGGGTCTGGGTTGATCTCGCTACCGGGCGCCCGATTCGAATCCCGCCTGATTTTATCGGTGACTTCGCCTCGAATATCGTCGGGTGGGCGGGCGCGCAGGGGTAGATCGCCGGGCGCTCAAGCGCCCCGGCTGGTAGGAAATACTTTTAAGCCCACTAAAGGGGCTGTGGTGTGGTGAGATTCCCAGCCTTAAGTTGCTCGACGAGCTACGAAGGAGGCGGTTTCCCACTAAAGCGGCTGGGGCGTGGTGAGATTTCCAGTGCCTTTAGTGCGCTTACAGGATTTTTTCGCAGCCGCAAGGCTTGAGCCTGCGGCGTATGGTAGATCATGCCGTCGCCGGGCGCTCAAGCGCCCCGGCTGGTAGGAAATACTTTTAAGCCCACTAAAGGGGCTGTGGCGTGGTGAGATTTCCAGCGCCTTTAGTGCGCTTCCAGGCTTTTTTCACAGCCGCAAGGCTTGAGCCTGCGGCGCATGGGTAGATCATGCCGTCGCCGGGCGCTCAAGCGCCCCGGCTGGTAGGAAATGCTTTTAAGCCCACTAAAGGGGCTGTGGTGTGGTGAGATTCCCAACCTTAAGTTGCTCGACGAGCTACGAAGGAGGCGGTTTCCTACTAAAGCGGCTGGGGCGTGGTGAGATTTCCAGCGCCTTTAGTGCGCTTACAGGATTTTTTCGCAGCCGCAGGGCTTGAGCCTGCGGCGTATTTGCCGATTAATCCTCTTCTCGCTCAAGGTAAGGCTCAAGGGTATTCTGCTGGTGATGCGCTTTCTGTTGGGCGACATAATCAATGACCAGGGGGAGCATTTTGGCTCCGAAGGTCAGAACTCCATACCCCTGCTGCCAACGAAAATGACAATTAAGGTCCGGGAACATGGCGTTTACCTGGTGAGCCGAAATGCCTTTCACGTTCCTCACCCATTCAGCAACGGCTAAAGAAGTTGATATGCTGGTGACCACATGAATATGATCAGCCACTCCATTGATGGCTAACACTGGGCTGTCAATCTGGGTAGACTTTTGGGTGATGGCTGCAAAGATGATCAGTTCAATTTCAGGCGTGATCAAGCGTTCTCGGTTTTTTGTTGTCCATATCACATGATAGTAGCATACCCGAAATGGCATATGGGTTTCCTCGCCACATCGCCGCGATTAGAACGTCTGCCTGGAAGTTCACTATAAAGACGGCAATACGAGTTTTCAGCGCCTTTAGTGCGCTTCCAGGCTTTTATCATAGCCGCAGGGTTTGAGCCTGCGGCGCATTTCTGACCGTTGCCCGCTCGTCTACTCCGCTGTGGGCACACCCGCCAGATCGCCCTGTTCGGCCACCAGCAGGTTGCTAAAAATCCAGGCTTCAGCGCCATCGGCGGGCAGCGTGATAAGATACCAGCTTCCGTTGTCGGTCATTCCCTGCACGATCACGATCTGCCCATTGGGGATTGTGTCCTTGATCGCGCCCGTGGTCGAGGGTTCGGTGCGCAGGTTGGCCGCGCCCTCAGAGGTGCGGACACGCGCCACCACCGGCAGCACGCTTTCTACTGCGACCGGCGTTACGCTGTTGGTCTGTTCCCAGGCATTATGACGTTCTTCGCTGCCGGGGGTGCTGGTCAGGTTTTGTTGTAGGCCGGTGCGAATGTCCTGGCGCAGAATATCCCAGGTGAGCGACGCCGGATCGGAGTCTGCGTCGCGCACGAATACAATCTGGGTCTGATCCGAACTGAACACGGGCTGCCGTTCGCTGATGTCGCGCGTATAGGTCATGTTGCGTGCGTTCGTTTCCGGGCTGCATCCGCTTCCCTGCAAAATACAATCGGCGGGCATAATAAAAATATCGGCTTCGGCGGTGTCGGTGGCATAAGTGATCCACTTGCCATCAGGACTCCAGGCGGGGGTAACACCCGGCGCGACCGAAATTTCTTGCTGGTTGGTCAGATCAAGCGCGCGTACTTCCATCCGCACAACATCCGCCTGGGCGATACGCCGGTTATACAACACATAACGCCCGGTCGGATCCAGACTCACACGACTGACATCGGAATCAAAGGTGGTGAGTTGGGTGAGTTCGGCGCTTGCCAGATCAAACAGGTACAGGTTAAAGGTGCCGCTCGGATCACGATCTGAATAGAGGATCACTTGTTCGCCGTCCGGCAGCCACGCGCCGCCGTAATCCTGGTGTGTGCCATCAGGGGGGACTAATTCCTCAGTGCTGCCATCCAACAGGGTGACGACAAACACTCCCACCTGACGTGGGCGTAGTTCGGTGCGCGCCGGATCGGGCCGCCAATCCGTCGCCGCTGCGCCGCCGCAGATCGAGGTATACATTACCTGTGCGCCATCGGGACTCCACACCCCATCGCGCAGCCAACAGTCGGGTTGTTCTTCACGGGCTACATACGTTTTGCTGGACCCATCCGCCAGCATCGTAAACAACCCATTATCATCCCCGGCCAAAATGCGCCCCGGTGGGACGGGCAGCGCGCTCCCGGTTTGGGCGGCTGATTCTCCCGGCCAGAGCGGAACGGTGATGAGCGCGACCAGCAGACAAATGACTATTCGTTTCCAGGCCATAACAACACTCCTTCAATCAAATCTTAGAGAATGAAGACAGATGAAACACCGGCGCGATTACGATACCGTTGTTTATGGCGCGTTATGGCGCGGATGTCAAGTAGTTTATCCCGGCGCGATCCCTCCTCTCGCCAGTTTTCGCAGTTTGTAATATGATCTTCTAGCGCAAGATTGTGATTTTTTATCAGTGGAGATGGGAAATGAACGTTACAAAACGGATGGTCGCGGTCATTCTGTTGATGCTGCTGCTGACGGCGCTGCCACTGACGGTCTGGGCCGATCAGCCGCCCGCCGATCTGGGGCAGGGGGCCTGGCAGGGCGTGGGAACGGTCACTTATGATGCGCCGGTTGAGGGCGCGATTGACGATGTAGCATTTAGCCAGGATTGGGCGTTTGTCTCTGAGGGCGCGGATCGTGTCAAGGTGTGGGTCGAGCGCACGGGCGGAAATCTTGTTCCGAGCGTCCAGGTGATCGATAACCTGGGGCAGGTCGTCGTCGAGAGTTACGGCCCGACGAACACCTACGCCGCTGCTGAGATTCGGGATTATGATCTGCCTCTCGCAGCCGCCTATACGATTCGTGTCAGCCGCCAGGACGAAGAAAGCGGCGTCACATCGGGGGCCTATCGCCTGAGCGTGATTCCGCTCGGCGTTGGCGCAGAGCATCCCACCAATGCCACCCCAGTTGGCCCGGTTCAATTTGAGACTCCGGTGACAGGCGAGATCACCAATCTGCATTGGAACCAAATCTACACGCTGGACGCGGAAGCAGGCGATTATGTGAGCATAACCGCGCAGCGCACCAGCGGCACGTTGATCCCTCTGTTGGAACTGCGCGACGCGAACGGCCAGTCGCTCACCTGGGGCTATCGCCAATACCTGGACGATTGGGCCGAAATCAGCAGTTATGAATTGGGCTATACCGGGCAGTATCAAATCCACGTCCGCCGCGATGGTGAGATCGACGGTGACACGGTGGGCGGGTACTCTTTGGCGGTGAATCTGTTAGGGGCTGCGCCGGAGAGCGCGCGTTTTGCAGCAGTGCCGCCGGGCGTGATCGAGCAGTATAACACCCCTGTGCAGGGACAAATCACGAATGCCCTATGGTATCAGGACTGGCAGTTTAGAACGCTGGCGGCGGATTATGTGAGCGTCACCATGCAGCGTTCGCCCGCCTACACGCTCGAAAATCACAATGTTCTGAAACCGCTGGTGATAGTGCTGGACAGCGCGGGGCAAGAATTGACGCGCGGTTATGCTAACTATGCCGGAGATACAGCCGTCATCAGCCAGCTTGATATTCCCGCTGCCGGAACCTACACCATCCGCGCTATGCGCGAAGGGGAGCAAACAGGGTACTCCACCGGGGCCTATGAACTAACCGTGACGCTGCTCGGCACTGGCGAAGACAGCGCCAGCCTGCTTGAATCGATGGGCGCTGTCACGGTGGGAACCCCCGCCACCGGGCAGATCGATGCGGTACGCTGGATGCAGGTCTGGACCTACAGTGGGCAGGAAGGCGAAATGATCACCGCGACGCTGACTCGCACCGATGGCACGCTGGTCCCCTATCTCGAAATCCGCGACAACAATGGGCAGTCGTTGTATTCGGCCTATACCGACTATACCTATGATATCGCGGTGGTCGAACAGTTCCGGCTGTCCTATACCGGCGATTATCAGATTGTGGTCATGCGCGACAGCCAGCAGCGCGGCCCGACCAGCGGTGGTTACAGCCTGACAGTAGAGACTGTCGCGCCGT
>JACRBK010000525.1 GCA_016234525.1 Chloroflexota bacterium | reverse complement strand
GTGCCATCGGCCCGCACGCACATAATATCACGTGGGGTCAGGTTGCCTTTATCTACTCCCGCCGGGGTGATCCAGATGTCCCCGTTATCGTCCTTGATCGAGAGATTGCCGCCCGAAAGGGTGGTCATGCCGCTGTGATAAATGCGGTTCATGATCGTGACGAGCTGCACGCGGGGATGTAACAGGTGGAACTTCATGCTTCCTCTTTTTCTGCTGTTGGTCAATAAACGCCGGGGCCGATCAGCCGCCCGACAACGGCGGGATGATCATGACATCATCCCCCGGTCCGATCAGGGTATCCAGACCCTGCTGGAAATCAATATGCTGTCCGCGCACCAACATCATCATCCCGTCTACTAATCCCCCATCCGGGGTAAGGATGTGTTTTGCCAGGGACGGGTTAACGGTACGCAGTCCGTGCAGAAGATCCCGCACGGCGGCCTTTGAATTGATCCCTACTGTCACCGCTTTTGCCCCGGCGATAGTTCGCAGCCCTGCCGAGAGCCGGATCGTAGTCGTGATCTCGCTCATCGTGATCACCATTTGGTATAGGAATCACTCATCCGGCGGTATTCGATCATCTCTTCGTTGATCTGCTTGGCATACATGATGATCTCGCACGCTTCTTCGAGCGCATCTGTCCACTGGAAAGCCTCATCGAGCGTTTGCCCGGTGGCAAAACTGCCATGTCCGCGCAGCATGATGATCTTGTACGATTTGAGCGCGTCGGCGACGGCATCAGCCATTTGTTTGGTCCCGGAGGCAAATTCCACCGACACGACCGGCACTTTTTTGAGCAGGTACGATCCTTCGTTGTCAATCGGCACGATCTCATCCCGCGCGAGCGAGAGCGCTACGGCCCGCCGCACATGGGCATGGACGACGGCGAGCGCAGGAGTCGCTTTATAGATCGCCCGGTGGACGATCAGTTCTGTTGAGGCCAGCACCACACCGCTGTCATTTTTCTCTAACCCGGTTTCGATAATATCATGCGGTTTTAACCGCCCTAACATCGCCCCCCGGCGTTTGATCAAAATGCGGTCACCAAAGCGCACGCTGATATTGCCGCCGTGCGACGAAATCAGGTTATGCTCGAACATATCGCGCCCAATGTCGCGGAACATTTCATAAACACGGTCATCAATCATTACATTACTCCCTCGACCAGTTCGGCCAATCCCAGTTCTTCGAGCTTTTGGTGTGTCGGTATGCCGTTCGCATCCCATCCCCGGCCCCGGTAATATTCGTCGAGCAGGGGAGCCAGATGGCTGACATGCCCGGCGCTGCCGCCCATCGCGGGTTCGTTGAGCAGACGCGGCGGAAGGTTATCGTCGGCTTTTGTGAATCCCTCACGTAAATTATACAGCCGTTCCATGGTCCAAATCCGCTCTCCGGCGCGGATCAGGTCGCCAGTGGGATATTCCACACCAGTGAGGGCTGTCAGTGCGCGCGCGAAATAGTCTTCCGCGATAGCGATATTGGCAAATTTGCAGGCGACCAGCGAGTCGATGATGCTGGCGGCGTTCTGGTGCAAGATCACAAAACTGGCTTTGCCCTGCACCTGGAAACGGTCGATCAGCTTGGGCAGACCTAACACTTCTGCGCCAAGCATGTTGCCGCGCATGTGGCAGCCGCCACGATTACTGGTCGCAAAAAGCAGTCCTTGTCCTTGCATTCCGCGCGCATCATAGGCGGGCATTTCCAGCTTTTTGACGCTCATTGAGAGTTCTGGCGCGCCATATTTAGCGGCTAGACGCGCGCTGCCTTCGGCCAGGTCGTCCCCTAGTCCCCGCCGGTAGCCGATATCTTCCACCGTTTTTACCAGCAGATCGGCGCGACCAAAACGCAGCTCGCTGTTAAGATAGCCCTTCTCAGTCAGTTCCATTGCGCAGGCAATCGTCGATCCCACCGAGATCGAATCCATGCCCAGGTCATTGCACAGATAGTTAGCATCGGCGATGGCTTCCAGGTCGTGGATTCCACAGGCGGCCCCAAACGCCCAGGTCGCCTCAAATTCAGGGCCTTCACCTTCACGGGTAGAGGTTTTGGTCACACGGGTGCAGGCAATCGGACACGCCCAACACGCATCATTTTTAACCAAGATATTATCCGTGATCGCCTCGCCGCTGATCTCTTCGGCGTGTTCAAACATTGTCTGCTGAAAATTGCGTGTCGGCAAAGCGCCGATTCCGTTGACGATGTTCATCATCACCGCTGTGCCGAATTCGGGCAGCGCTTGTGACGTGATCGGGTTGGCTTTCAGCATTTTGGTTGATTCATACTGGACAAAGCGGAACCGCTCTTTGTCGTCATAATCAACCCGTCCATCTCCCTCCACGACAACCGCTTTCAGGTTTTTGCTGCCCATCACCGCGCCGGGACCACCGCGTGCCGCCGCGCGTGAAACATCGTTCATGATCGCCGCAATAAGTACCAGTTTTTCTCCGGCTGGCCCGATGCACATCACATTACGTTTGTTTTTGTCGTGACCTAACGCGGCGGAGGCATCCGGCACGGTCATACCCCACAGCGCCGACGCATCGTTAATCGACACTTCGCTGCCTTTGATCTCGATATACACCGGATGCGCGGCGCGCCCTTTGATGATCATCAGATCATACCCGGCGCGTTTGAAACGCATTCCCCAT
>JACRBK010000522.1 GCA_016234525.1 Chloroflexota bacterium | reverse complement strand
GACGCGGCTCGAACAGGGCGAAACGCTGACCGTCGCCGTGCTGCGCGATCATTTCCAGACCACGCGCCGTTATGCGCTGGACTTTTTAGAACGGCTCGATGCGCTGGCGATCACTCGCCGCAAAGGGGATGATCGCGTGCGCGGATCAGGGCAGTGGGATCGGATTTTCGGCGGGGGATGATATTTAAGAGCGGCCCGCTACAAATCATCCGCCGGGTTATCCAGCGATTCCGACAATTCTTCGAGGATGGACGTATTGAAGTGGCTGAGATAGTTTCGCTGCGCACCCATGAATTCCACCAGTTTCTCAAACGAAATAAAGCGGCAGCGGCGCGCCAGTGGCACAGGCCGCCGCGCGAAAGTCGGGCGGTTGACTTCGGCCATCACTTTATTTTTGCGTTCAGAATCGGCGCAGATATACATCCCAATGTTGAGCGAGGGGATCAACGCGGATAAGTCCGACATACGCAGCAGGCCGGAATAGATGCTGGTGGTATGTTCCACCTCAAATAGTTGGGCGGGGTGGCCGCTGTCCAACCAGATCACATCAATGTTACGGATGATGCGCACCGCATGATCATTAAATGGCAGCGCGGGAAGTTCCGGCAGCGAAAGCTGGCGCAGCGGCGTGCCTAAATAATCGCGCCAGCGATCCCCTTTAGGAATCCAGACCTGAAAATGCAGCGCGCGGCCCAACTGTGCCAGGTAAAACTGCATCTGGGTATGGGGCGACGTTTCCGGTTCGTGGACATCGGGCCGAGCCTGCAAAATTTCTTCGGCAAGTGCGGCCTGCTCCACCATCCGCTGCGCTTGGAGCGCCTGAAGCATCTGGTTGGCGTCGAAGCCTGCCCACGCGGGCGACTGATCGAGATGGTGCAGCAGCAGCCGGGCGGGCGCTTCATCGAGAGGGCGGGCATCTAACACCAGCACCACGCCATATGCGGCGGTGTGATGTTCCGCCAGCAGTTCGCGCGCATCGCGGTGTTTGAGCGAATAACGATCCGCCGGGTGGATAATCTTGTCCAGCCGGATCGGGACACGATAGGGATACAGATCGCCGGGCCAGATCGGGGACGAATCGTCATACGGTTCGCCCATCACGGTAAACAAAGCTGCCAGGGCGCGCTCGACATAGACGATCAACCTATCGCCGGGCTGCCAGTGGGCGATCTTGTTGGTTTTAGATCCCCACACGCCGTCCAGGATACACAGGTATAAATTCTCCTCGGTCGTCAACTGCAAATAATCCGCCACCCTGCCGCTCCCAACGCATCTTGAAACTTTTGGCCCGGTTTGTCATCCAAAACTATAACGCAATCTCAACGATTGGAGTGAATGAATGTTCGCAACTGTTGCCGTGTGGGCGCGGCGTCACTGGCTGATGGTGCTGACCGGTGGAGCGCTGTTGGCGTTTGTCGGGGTACATATCGTCTGGTATACCCATCCCAGCGACGTAAAATCAGTAGAGGATTTACAGGCACGCCTCAACACCGGCCAGCCGGTGATTGTGGAATACTATAGCAACCTTTGAACGATCTGCACCGTTGCCAAACCTGTCGTGGACAGGTTAGAAGATGATCTTGACGGGCAGGCCGTTGTCCTGCGGTTGGATTTCACCAGCCAGGTAGGGCGCGACAGCGCTCGAATGTACAACGTAAAAATAGTGCCGACGCTGTTGGTATTCGATGGGCGCGGCCAGGTCGTGCATCGACAGACCGGAATGCCTGATACGGATGCGATCCACGCCGAGATCGCGGCGCTGTCTGCGCCGGTTGAATAAAGGTAATCTGGGCAGGCGAGAGATCACCTGCCCAGCCTGGTTGGTTACAGTGTCGGATTAAAACTGAAATAGATCGTAAACAGGATAATCGTGAACACGGTATACAGCATCAGCACATTGTTGATGTAACGCCGCTCGTCCTCTAAACCTGCGCGCATATACAGCGGGACTATGAACGGAGGCGGCAGAATCAACAGGGTAAACAGCGCCGCCTGAAACGGCGAGTCCATGTTGAGCAGGCCGTCAATCAAGACCTCATTCAGGATCAGCGCCAGCGGAATCAGCAGGGCCAGTCGGATCGCGATTACCACTGCCGTTTTGCGCGCCCCGCGCCATTCTAACCGGATGCCATAGCCCACAATGATCAGAATCAGCGGAATCGTCAGGTTGCTCAAAAAGCGCAGTGTAGCGATCACCGCCCCGGTGCCAACTTTTTCGTATAAAAATCCCTGAGCGCCAAGCAGGTTAAACAAAATCCCTGCCATGATCGCCACCATAACCGGCGATTTAAAAACCGCGATCACCAGTGAGCCGGGGTGCGTCAGGCCGTCGCGTTTCATCAGCAGCAGCGCCAGAAAAAAAGACCAGATAAAAAGCTCGTGACCCAGGTCCACGACAGCAATATAACCGATCTGGTCTAAACCATAAGCGCTGCCAAACAGGCTGACTCCTAACATGCCATATTCAAAGCCGGTCATCATATAGGGGAAGTATTCGTACTCTACCTTGAGCCGCCGTTGCAGCAGCACCCCAAATCCAAACAGGCCGACACACAGCAGATAAAGCGTGATGAACAGCACAAAATATTTGAGTTCAAACTTGATTTCGAGAAACGAAAGGAATAACACCGACGGCAGCGCGAAATTAACGACGATTTTTCGCAGATCGTCGATGGTGCTTTCCGCCAAAAACTGCCGCCGCCGAATCCAGTACCCCAGGCCAATGAGGAACAAAATGGGCAGCACCCGGTTGATAATGAGCGTCGTTTGATCCATATCTATCCTATTCGTTTAAGTATTTATTTCGCCAAAAACAGCAGCCCCTCACCCCACCAGAAACCTACTCATATTAACGCTCTGGTGCGAACATCCCAAAGAAACCTTATAGGAATCAAACCGGCGCAGCCGATGAAACCAACCTTGTCAACTGCGCCCGGTTTGTGTATACTTAATTTTAGAGTGGCGACGTCGCCAAGTGGCAAGGCACGGGTCTGCAAAACCCTTACCGTGGGTTCAATTCCCACCGTCGCCTCTATTTTTATGCCTCTGGTTGTATACCTGAGGCATAATTTTTGCCTCGCGCCGGTTTTATTCCTCCAACGTACTCAAATCACCTTCGGGCAGTCCTAATGCCCGCGCTTTTAACACACGGCGCATGATCTTACCGCTGCGCGTTTTGGGCAGGCTGTTCACAAACTCGATAGTCGTGGGTTTGGCAATCGGCCCGACTTCATGCCCGACATGATCACGCAGAATCTCCACCAGTTTTTGGGTCGGCTCGACCCCGGCCCGCAGAATGCAGTAAGCATAAATCACACTGCCGCGCACTTCGTCCGGCACGCCGATCACGGCGGCTTCGGCAACGGAAGGATGGCTGACCAGCGCGCTTTCAATCTCCGCCGTCCCCAGTCGATAACCGCTGACTTTGATCACATCATCCACGCGCCCGATCACCCAGATATAACCGTCTTCATCGCGGCGGGCGCTGTCACCGGTCATATACATGCCGGGGAAGCGGCTCCAATACTGCTGCACATAACGATCAGGATCGCCGTAAATGGTGCGTAACATTCCCGGCCAGGGAGTCTTGATCACCAAATAACCTTCTTCGTTGGGGCCAACCGGGTTGCCGTCTTCGTCCAACACATCGACCTGCACGCCGGGGAAGGGTTTGGTCGCGCTGCCGGGTTTGAGCGGCGTCGAAGGCAGCGGCGTGATCATAAAGTGGCCCGTCTCGGTCTGCCACCACGTATCCATAATTGGGCAGTTTCCGTTGCCGATCACACGGTGATACCAGCGCCACGCCTCCGGGTTGATCGGTTCTCCCACGCTGCCCAACAGGCGCAGACGGCTGAGATCATGGCGGTTAGGCCAGGCATCACCAAAACGCATCAGGCCGCGAATCGCGGTGGGCGCGGTATATAACACCGTAATGCCATGCCGCTCGGCAATATCCCACCAACGATCTGGAAAAGGATGGTTCGGCGCGCCTTCGTATAACAGGCCGGTAGCACCCAACAGCAGCGGCCCGTAAACAATATAACTGTGGCCGGTGATCCAGCCAGGATCGGCGGCGCACCACCACGTATCCTCGTCTTTGAGATCAAATACCCATTTGAGCGTAGTCGCTACACCGACCATATAACCGCCGTGCGTGTGCATAATCGCTTTGGGTTTGCCGGTCGTGCCGCTGGTATAGAGCAAAAAGAGCGGGTCTTCGGCGTCCATCACCTCGGTGAAACAGTCAGCGGCGGCAATCGGCAGATTCATCAGATCGGTATACCACAGGTCGCGCCCCGGCTCCATGTGGACCGGCTGTCCGGTGCGTTTGACGACGATCACCGTTTGCACGGTCGGGGCGCGCTGCAACGCTTCGTCCATAATATCTTTGAGCTGTACGACGTTTCCTCGCAGCCAGGCTCCATCCGCCGTGATAGCGACTTTACTCTGGCTGTCTTCGATGCGCCCATGCAGCGCCTCTACCGAAAACCCCCCGTAGACGACGGAATGCACCGCGCCGATTTTGGCGCACGCCAGCATCGAGATCATCAGTTCGGGGATGCGCCCCATATAGATCGTGACGCGATCCCCTTTGCGCACGCCCATCGCCCGCAGCACGCTCGAAAAGCGGCAAACCTCGCGGTGAAGCTGGTGATAGGTATAGGTGCGCTGGTCATAATTTTCGCCCTCCCACAGCAGCGCCACCTTATTGCGCCGCCAGGTGTCCAGATGGCGATCTAGAGCGTTATAAACAATATTCGTTTTGCCGCCGACAAACCATTTATAAAAGGGAGCATTGGACGAATCGAGGGTAGTCTGCCAGGGTTCAAACCATTCAAATTCCTCTTTGGCGATGCGCCCCCATTCACCGGCCAGATCGTTGATCATGGCCTGATTGATGCGGTCATAATCCGGTTGGTTCGCCTGCCGGATTATGTCTTGGGAAGGATAATGCACTTCGCCCGTTAAATCGCCATTGCGCGCCATAAGGTGACACTCCTTCAGATCATCTCTAGATGAATCGCGTGGTTTGAGAAAATTATAGCAAAATTTAAATTCAACTATTTTGTTCTTTATTTCACAGGTGTGAGGGAGTAAAAAAGAAAAGCTCCCCGTACCAGCGGGGAGCCTATATCGAACAGTTTAAAGGGGAGAATTGCTTAGCCGCGCGTACCGAGACTGTGCAGGAAGTAGATCGCGGTTTTCATGCCGCGCGCGAAACATTCCAGGCAGTATTTTTCGTTCGGCCCGTGCAGGTTGTCATCCGGCAGACCAAAGCCCATCAGCACCACCGGGGCATTGAGTTTTTCCTGCATAAAGCCCATGATCGGAATAGACCCGCCCTCGCGCATAAAGATCGGGCGTTTGCCGAACCCGTACTCAAACGCGCGCACCGCCGCCTGCATATAAAGCGACTGGGTATCCACCAATGACCACATGCCTTTGTGCAGCAGCCGAACACTGCTCGTCACGGTGGACGGGGTAATCTCCGCCAGATAACGCTGAATCAGTTCGAAAATCTCGACCGGGTCTTGTTCGGCGACCAAACGGCAGCTTACTTTAGCGACGGCTTTTTCGGGGATCACTGTCTTGCCACCCTCGCCGGTCCAGCCGCCGACGATCCCGTTAATCTCGAAGGTTGGGCGTGTGCCTGCGCGTTCTTGCATGGAATAATTTGGCTCGCCCCAGGGCTGCGGCGCGCCAGTTTCTTCTTTAAAGCGCTCTACTGTTATCGGATTTTGCGCGATCTCAGCGCGCTCTACGCCCGACAGTTCGCGCACCTTGTCATAGAATCCCGGCACAGCGACCTTCCCATCGGGCCGGTGCATCGCCGCCATGATCTCCACTAACGCCTGCGCAGGATTGTGGACCATCCCGCCATACAGCCCGGAGTGGAGATCGTGTGACGGCCCGCGCACCTCGAACTCCATCGAGACGATCCCGCGCAGACTGACGACAATCGATGGGCGATCCAACCCCATCATGCCGGTATCGGACACTACCAGCACATCCGCTTTCAGCAGATCGAGATGCTGCTCAACAAACGGGTAAAGATGATCTGAGCCGCTTTCTTCTTCGCCTTCGATGACAAATTTGACATTCACCGGAAGTTGCCCGGCAGCCAGCAAACTCTGTACCGCTTTGATCTGGGTGAGCGTCTGGCCTTTGT
>JACRBK010000520.1 GCA_016234525.1 Chloroflexota bacterium | reverse complement strand
CTTAAGAGGAGATTACCTTCTAAGTACGCCTTATGGCGTCTTAACTGACTCTTTCTGGATTAGAGGATTACACATAGATAAAGTGGATTTTGGCACAAGCATGATGATTGGTATTCTGATTGTATTTGGTCATTTCCAAACAGCTGTCACCGGCGATCGAAAAATCTTTTCTATGTTACTCATCCTCGGAATGGGCATATTGCTCATTCTCTCTCGCTCATGGACGAGTTATCTTGGCGTAGGGATAGCGCTGGTATTTGTAGTTACTGCGCGTATTGAACAAAGTCGAGCAAGGAATATTTCCCTGGTCGCCGCTCTCCTCGTCGTGATTGGTGGCCTGATTTTCTACTTGCCTCAAAACCCATTATACCAACAAGTAGAAACGGCTAATGTGTTCAAATACAAGCTCCAGGTTGAACAATACGAAAATTATAACTATCGCTATCAAAGTGTAGAAGCAAGTTACCGGTATTTCTTAGAGAATCCAGTCTTTGGGGGTGGGTTTGGTCGCGCTGCGGATATATCAAGAATTATTCTGAATAATCCTGAGGCGCCGCTGCCACATACAGGCTTTGCCACACTGATGATTGAGCAAGGACTGTTGGGCTTAATTCCCTTTCTGGGTCTGCTCATGATGTTGGCGCAACTGGCCGTGCAAGCATGGAAAGGGCGTCTCTGGGGCGAAAACGTACCGGTTCCCATACGTATCCTCATCATCGGCGTGGGTGGGTTTTTACTGGCGCGTTATCTGTCCTATTTTTTCTATCTCACATTGTCGATTTATTTCAGTTGGGCAGCGCTTATGTTGGCGGCGATAGGCCCCCGCTCCAGGCAGAATACTGCTGAGAGTGCCATCAAGGAGTAGTAGATGGAACTGCTAGACGACAATTTTTTAGGACTGTAAGGTTCATGCAGACTAACACAAAACCCTCTCTCAGAGTTTTGATCTGTGTGCGGCGTCTGGATCGCGGTGGGGCCGAAATGCTGGAATGCCGGCTGGCGCGTGAATTGTCATCCATGGGTATTAAGGCCGATCTTGCTTGCCAGTACAGTCCTCAGATGGAAGGCCAGCAGGAAGCCGCCGCAAGGTGGCTAGACGAAGGTGTACCAGCCGTTCAATGGTTAAAGATGGACGGTATCCAGGGAATCGCCAAAAGTATTGGCTTGCTGCGCCATTTGATGCAGCAGTACGACCTGACGCTAACTTCGACTCATGGCACCGACATCGCCGCTTCGTGGGCCAGGATGGGAACTGTCTCTCCACATGTCGTTGCTTTGCACGGAATTCCTACTGATGTAACGATGAAACACCTGCGTCTCCGGGTTTGGAAACACAGCCTGAAACGAGTGGATCAGTTTTATTCGATTAGCGATTATATTCGTCAGCAAGCATGGAAAAAGCTAGGCGTTCCGCTGGAGCGGAATCAAACGATCTATAACTCGATTGATCTGAACAGACTTCACCCCATCGAAGATCGAGTAGGGATACGAAAGAAATTAGGTTTGCCCGGAGACTCCAAAGTCTTAATTTATGTGGGCCGCATTATGGAAAGCAAAGGCTGCGGGCTGCTGGTTAATGCATTAGCCTCCAAACTGAAAGAATGGAATGCTTATCTGGTGATGGTAGGGCCGGTTTACACCGAAAAAGGGTTGGAACCTGGCTCGCTGAGCTATGACATGGTGCTTAACCAAAAGATAGCGTACAGCCCAGCGCCAGATCGTATCAAACTCACCGGGTGGTGCGATGATGTCGGCAGCATGATGGCCTCTTCAGATGTGCTGGTACACCTCTCTCAGCATGAAGGTTTTGGGCTGATCCTGTTGGAAGCCATGGCGGCGGGTCTTCCGGTTGTGGCGTCAAACGTCGGTGGGATGCCGGAAGTTCTGAACGGCACACCCTACACGCCGGTTCCGCTCGATGATTATGAAGCGATACAGCATGAAATTCAGCGGTGGTTGTCTATGGATCAGCCAACCCTTCAGCGATATACCGAACAGGCCAAACAGCGATTGGATTATTATACCGATCGGCGGCGCGCAGAAGATATTCTTCGCGTGTTTGAGTCGGTTTTGTCCCGGCGCGCGCGTCTTTCGTAGGGTACTATGAATATTCTTCTGATCGGCCCCTATCCTCCACCGCTCGGCGGTAATTCCGTTCATATTCAGCGCTTGTTGTCGCTGCTGCAAGCCGCCCATCATCGTGTCAAGGTCTTAGACATCTTTTCAACCAATCATGCAGCCTCAAAACCTGCCGAGGTACTGGTGCTGACCGGTGGCGTACTCCGCAAGCTGGCAAAATTGCGCGCTGCGGCCTCAAATACCCCGCCAGATACGATAGTCCATATTCACGTTTCGGCGATGCGGCGTTTCAAATGGTTCGCCCCGCTGTTGTTAGTGTTGTTCTGGCGGCAGCCCAAAGTGATGACTATTCACAGCGGCAGTTTTATTGAACAGACCAGCACGACCTGGATACGGCTCTACGTTAAACAGATTCTGCGCTGGTTTAGCCAAATCATTGTGGTGAACGAGGAACAGATTCAGCATCTCAAAACGCTGGGTATACCCCTCGAAAAGATCGATGTTATCCCCGCTTTTTTGCCCCCAACGCCTGATATCAGCGGAATTCCACCTGAAATCACAACGGCTCGTGGAAACAAAATGCTTGCCGTCACCTCTGGTTATCTGACGCCTATCTACCATTACGATCTCTTGATTGATTGTATAGCGCAGTTAGACCCGCAAAAATATCATTTCATATTTTCATTTTACAATACGATAGACCCGGAATATAAGGCACATATTTATGGGCGGTTGGAGCAGCTTAACAATGTTTCCATTTCCCACGATCTGCCGCCCAATGTCTTTGCGGGTATACTCAGTCAAAGTGATGTCTACGTGAGAACGACCCTGACTGACGGAGACGCAGTCGCTGTTCGCGAGGCCTTATACTTTAACAAAACAGTGTTTGCCTCCGATTGTGTCAAACGCCCTGCTGCCTGTCACTTGTTTAAGACGGGTGACTCACAAGATTTGTTACGATTGTTCTCTGACAAAGCTGAAAACCATGCCCAGCAAGAAGCGGCTGAAACACAATTTCAGCGGATTCTGACTGTCTATGAGAAGGCGCAGCGTCTAGCCCATAAAGTTGAGAAAAAGTGATGAAACAAGTTGTCCAATCCTTCAAGACCGGCGAGCTTTCTGTGACCGAGGTGCCTACCCCTGTGCTGCGCGCTGCCGGAATTTTGGTGCGCAATGTAGCCAGTCTGGTCTCAGCCGGGACCGAGCGTATGGTGGTGGATTTCGCTGAAAAAAGCCTGTTGGAAAAAGCCCGTGCGCGGCCCGATTTAGTCCGCCAGGTGATCGATAAGGCGCAGCGTGAAGGCATCATCAACACCATCGACAGTGTACGTAACCGGCTGGATCAGCCCCTCGCATTGGGATACAGTACTGCCGGTGTTGTGGTGGATGTCGGTTCAGAAGCGGCTAGTTTCAAAGTCGGTGATCGCGTTGCGTGTGCCGGGGGCGGCTATGCCAGCCATGCTGAAATGGTCTATGTCCCACGTACTCTGGCGGTTAAACTGCCGGATAACGTTTCGTTTGAAGCGGGTGCGTTTGCGACGGTGAGCGCGATTGCGCTCCAGGGCATTCGCCAGGCCGAAATTGTGGTTGGGCATAAAGTGGCCGTGATCGGGCTTGGCTTGCTGGGGCAGCTTTCGGTCCAGATGCTCAAGGCGTCGGGCTGCGAGGTGATGGGTATCGATCTTGATCCAGCGCGTGTCCGATTGGCACTGGAATGTGGCGCAGCGAGCGCCTGCCAAAATGATGCCGCGGTTGCCCACGCCGCCACATTTACGGATGGGCGTGGTTTTGACGCGGTGTTAATCACTGCCGCAACGTCAAGTAATGAACCCGTTGAACTGGCGGGAGAAATTGCGCGTGATCGGGCCATCATCGTGGCGGTGGGGGCCTTTGGCATGAATCTGCCTCGTAAGGTGTACTACGAGAAAGAATTGGATTTCCGCCTCAGTCGTTCTTATGGCCCTGGACGATACGATCCAAAATATGAAGATAAAGGGCAAGATTACCCCTATAGTTATGTGCGCTGGACCGAACAGCGCAACATGGAGGCTTTTATCCAACTGGTAGCCTCCGGCGCGATCAATCTGAATCCGTTGATCAGCCATCAATTTCCGATTGAGGATGCCCCGAAAGCGTATGATGTCATCACCGGGAAAACGGGCGAGCCATTCCTGGGGGTGCTGCTCACCTACGATTCTCACAAGGAACTGCCGCAGCGCATCGCGATCAAACCTTCGGCGGTGTCGCACACGCCGCAAACCACGCTGCGCATAGGCATGGTGGGATCTGGAAACTTCGCTAATGCTACGCTGCTGCCCGCGATGAAAGGGATCGATGGGTTGGAACTGACGGGTATTCTGTCTGGTTCGGGCATGACAGCACGGACTACCGGGGATCGATTTGGCTTTAGCTTTTGCACGTCGGATTTTGATGAGCTGGCGCATGACGAGCGCGTCAACTGGATCGTGTTATCAACACGCCACAACCTGCACGCTCAACAAGCTGTCACGGCGATGCACGCCGGAAAACACGTTTTTGTCGAAAAACCCCTGGCGCTGAACTATGCCGAGTTGGTTGAAGTCGTTCGCGTCCAGCAACACAGCCAGCAGCAGTTAATGGTCGGTTTTAACCGTCGTTTTGCGCCGATGGTGGTAGCGATGCGGAAATTTCTCCAGGGGCATCAGCGCCCGCTGGTTGCGATCTATCGCGTGAATGCGGGCGCGATCCCACAAGAACATTGGACCCAAGACCCAACGGTTGGGGGAGGGCGCATCATTGGCGAAGTCTGTCACTTTATCGACCTGCTTCAATTTTTGATCGGCGCGGCTCCTGTCCAGATCAGCACGCAGGCCGTTCAAGGAGAACATCGCGCCGTAGAGGACGAAGTAATCATTAACCTGACCTTTGCCGATGGCTCAATTGGCACTGTTATTTATGCTGCCGGGGGCGACAAGGCGTTTGGCAAAGAACGGATTGAAATCATTGGTGACAGCCGTGTGGCCGTGTTGGATGATTACCGCGAGTTAGAACTGGTCCATAATGGCAAACGCCGCCGCCAAAAAGAGCGCTTGCGTCCTAGCAAAGGCCATCATCAGGAATGGGAAGCGTTAGCGCAGGCGGCTAAGGCCGGAACGCCAGCTCCTATTGCGGTGGAAGAGATCGTGTTGTCTCATCTGGCGACATTTGCCGCCCTGGACAGTCTGCGCCAAAACGCCCCGGTCATGGTGGATGCGCAGGCGTTTTGGCAGCAGGTATCGGATCAGCAGCCAGAATAAACCTGTGATAATTCGGTTTGAATTCGCAAGGGGGTAAATTGCATATCCTGCATGTGGTCGGCGCGCGGCCCAACTTTATGAAAGTGGCCCCGGTCATGGCGGCTTTGGCATGTAAACCAGGGATTCGACAAACCTTGATTCACACCGGGCAGCATTACGATCCGAATATGTCCGACATCTTTTTTCGCCAATTGGAGATTCCTGAGCCTGACATCAACCTGGAAATCGGATCGGGCAGCCATGCCATCCAAACGGCGCAGATCATGATGCGCTTTGAAGAGGTGGTGCAAGAACATAAACCCGATTGGGTGTTGGTCTATGGGGATGTGAATTCCACCATCGCGGCAGCACTGGTGTGTGCCAAGTTGTGGATTCCGGTCGCGCATGTTGAGGCCGGACTGCGTTCGGGAGATCGCCGGATGCCGGAGGAGATCAACCGCCTGCTGACTGACCAGATCGCCAGCCTGCTGTTTACGCCCTCAACCGACGGGGATGAAAATCTCAAAAAAGAAGGCATCACGAGCGATAAAATTCGTTTCGTCGGCAACGTCATGATCGATACACTGATACGTTTGCTGCCCTATGCCGAACGGGTTGATCTGCCGGGTGTGCCTGATCGTTATGTTTTGGTGACACTGCATCGCCCATCGAATGTCGATGAACCAACCATGCTCAAGCCGATCATGGAGACTTTGATCCGCCTCAGCGAACGCCTACCCGTTGTGTTCCCGATTCATCCCCGCACCCGCAAACGGTTGGCGGAATATGAGATTATGATCCCCACCGGACAACAACTCCAACTGCTAGATCCAGTGGGTTATATTGAATTTCTCGCGTTGCAGCGCCGCGCGAGCATCGTGATCACAGACTCCGGGGGGATTCAGGAAGAGACCACTTACCTGGGCGTGCCATGTTTGACCCTGCGGGAAAACACCGAGCGTCCAGTTACGGTCTCGATGGGAACCAACGTGTTGGTGGGCCGAGATATGCAGCGGCTGGAACAAGAGGTCCATCATATTCTGGATGGCAGCGCGAAGCCCAAACAAATCCCGCCGCTTTGGGATGGCAAAGCCGGTGAACGTATCGCCGACATCATGTTTGAATATGCGTAACAAGCTGAAACTGGCGCGGCAAATCTGGCGCTATCTCGGACCCGCGTGGGTGGTGTTTCGCTTAAAATATGCCATTCAGATGCGCTCTGGCTGGCTGCGCCGCCGGATGCCCGCATTTGAATGGCAGGCACGCCCTTTAGACGACTGGCTTAGCCCCGTCCCGGCTGATCCTGGCGTCTACCAAACATGGGTGCAGCGGGGACGTTTTTTCTTTGATATACTGCCCGATTTCTCTTCTGATGTTCCCTGGAATACGCAAAACGTTGTCGAAGAAGCGAACGCGATCCTGGTGGGCCGGTGGCGGTATTTTGAGCATACCGTTTACGAGGTGGGCTGCCCTCCCGACTGGCATTTAAACCCGATGACGGGCCAGCGAATCGCCGCTGATCGCCACTGGACACAAATCAGCGATTTCGGCCAGGGTGATATTAAACTGATCTGGGAAGCCAGCCGGTTCGGGGTGGTTTATACGCTGGTGCGCGCGTATGCGGTGACGCGCGACGAGCGTTACCCTGACGCTTTCTGGACGCTCGTTGAAGACTGGGCCAAAAAGAATCCGCCCCACCAGGGGGCAAACTGGAAATGTGGTCAAGAGGCGACCTTCCGGGTGATGGCGTGGTGTTTTGGGCTGCACGGATTCGCGCAAGCCGCCAGATCAACGCCAGAACGTTTTGCCCAATTGACGGGCATGATCGCCGTACATGCCGAGCGGATTGAACGAAATATCGCCTATGCGCGCTCGCTCAAGAACAATCACGGCATCAGCGAAGCGGTCGGTTTGTGGACGGTGGGGCAGTTGTTCCCTATGTTCAAGCGAGCGGCAATCTGGCGAGAGAAAGGCCGCCGCATTATCCAGGCCGAAGTAGATCGGCAGGTCTATACCGATGGGGCCTATGTGCAGCACTCGCTCAATTATCACCGGCTGATGCTGCATGACCTGATCTGGGCGCTGCGCCTGGGTGAGATCAATGGAGATCGCCTCCCTCAGCCGGTTTACGCCAAATTTGAAAAAGCCGTTGAGTTTTTGTACCAACTGCTCGATATGGAAAGCGGCAGCGTCCCGAATTATGGCGCGAATGATGGCGCGCTTATTCTGCCGCTCAACAACTGTGATTATGTTGACTTTCGCCCGGTTCTTCAGGCGAGTCATTACCTGTTGAAAAAGAAAAAATGGTTCGGGCCGGGTCCCTGGGATGAAGATCTGATGTGGCTTTTCGGTCTGGGCGCATCAGACGGCGAAGTAGAGCCTGCCGCCCAACCTCAAGCCGATTTAACAGCACTTCTTGGCGGGTATTACACCCTTCGCGATAAACATAGTTGGGTCATGCTGCGTTGTGCGCCCTATCACGACCGGCCCAGCCATGCCGATCAACTCCATGTTGATCTGTGGTGGCGCGGAATTAATGTCGCGTGTGATGCCGGGGCTTATCTGTATCATGCTGAATCTCCCTGGGATAACGGTCTGGCGGCTACCCGCGTTCACAACACGGTGATGGTGGACGGTCAGGACCAGATGTGGCGCTACAGCCGTTTTTTGTGGTTGGCGTGGGCGCAAGGGAAAATTCTTCACCGATTCCGATCTCAAACGAGTGATCTCGGCTGTTGGGAAGGCCAGCACGACGGCTACCGGCGGTTGACTGTCCCGGCTGTGCACCAGCGCGGGGTGCTGCGGCTGGGATCGGACCATTGGCTGATCGTAGATGAACTCTCCAGCGCCAGCGAACATGATTATAGGCTGCATTGGCTTTTTCCTGACCTGCCTTACCAATGGGACGAATCGCGCGGTATACTGGCCCTGGATACACCCCAGGGACATTATCAGGCTCACATTATGGCGATGGGGACGACAGGGTCAATTTCTTTGGTTCGCAATGATGAGAACAGCGTTCACGGCTGGCGTTCGCGTTATTATGCGCATAAAGAACCGGCGGTATCGGTATCCTTGACGGTACGAAATCCTAACGCGCGATTTTTGACTCTGTTCGGCCCTGCTGAATCATCCCTTCAGGTTTCCGAAAATGAGGTTTTGGTGCAATGGGCTGATCAAGAAGCCCGCATCATGTTGGATGGGCAACGATCCCTGGTGCGCGCGGTGGTGTGGAATGGCAATGTGAAAGAGGAGGTGCAGGAGTGAAAATACTCCTTATTCACCAGGCTTTTGTGTCCCCCCGTGAGGCTGGTGGAACACGTCATTACGAATTGGCGCAGCACCTCATTCGAAACGGGCATAACTTTACGATCGTTGCCAGCGATCTAAGTTATCTCACCGGGCAACGCACCATTGAAGGCAAAGGTCTGGTCAAAGAGCAGACAATCGATGGGATGCGCGTTTTGCGTGCCTATACTTATCCCGCGCTGCACAAGAGTTTTGTCTGGCGGATTATCTCATTTCTCAGCTTTATGCTTACCTCGGTATGGGCGGCGTTTCGCGCTGGCCCCGTCGATCTTGTGATAGGAACCTCACCGCCTATCTTTCAAGCATTTTCCGCGTGGGTAGTGGCCTTTCTCCGCCGCAAACCCTTTCTGCTTGAGATTCGTGATCTCTGGCCTGAATTTGCGATTGACATGGGGGTGCTGAAAAATCCTATCCTGATCCGGCTGTCGCGCTGGCTCGAACGTTTTCTGTATTGGCGCGCGACCCATATAATGGTTAATTCCCCCGCCTATCGCACTTATCTCACCCAAAAGGGTGTCGCTGAATCGAAAATTAGCTTGATCCCGAATGGGGTTGACACCAGGATGTTCGATCCGGCCCTGGATGGCAGCGCGATCCGCGAGGAGTTGGGATTAGCCGGTAAATTTGTGATCACGTATGCCGGGGCATTAGGATTAGCCAATGATCTGGGGTTGGTTTTGCGTGCCGCCGATGGTCTGCGCGATGACGCGCGGATTCATTTTTTGCTGGTCGGTGATGGTAAAGAACGCGCCCGACTTGAAGAAGAAGCAAAAAAGTTGGCACTCACCAATGTGACATTTGCTGGATCGCGCCCGAAGACGGCGATCCCTTCTGTTCTGGCGGCTTCCGATGCCTGCCTGGCGATATTGCAGGATATTCCTATGTTTAATACCACCTATCCCAATAAGGTGTTTGATTATATGGCGGCAGGACGCCCGACGTTGTTGGTGATTGATGGTGTGATCCGTGACGTGGTTGAGGCAGCCGAAGGGGGAATTTTCATTCCACCCGGCAATGCCGAAGCGTTGATCGAAGCAGCGCGCGATCTCAGCCAGAATCCTGATCGCGGCAGGCTCATGGGGCAGTCCGCGCGCGCGTATGTCGTCGAACACTTTGATCGTGATCAGCAGGCAGAGCAGTTAACCGATCTGCTCCGGCGTATGATTCAGAAGCAGGACCGCCCATGATGTATCACATTTATCGCCAGTGGCTCAAGCCCGTATTCGATGGCATTCTTACGCTGCTCGCGTTGTTCCTGTTGAGTCCCGTCTTATTCCTTCTTGTGGTTCTGGTGCGGATCAAACATGGCTCGCCGGTTCTTTTCCGCCAGCAGCGACCAGGATTGCATGGCAAACCCTTTATGCTGCTCAAATTTCGCACGATGACAGATGAATGCGATGCAGCCGGCCAGCTTCTCCCCGATGCGGAGCGCCTCACGTCTTTCGGCCAGTTCCTTCGCCGTACCAGCCTGGACGAACTGCCCGAACTGATCAACGTGCTGCGCGGCGATATGAGCCTGGTAGGGCCGCGCCCGCTGCTGATGCAGTATCTTGATCGTTATACCCCTGAGCAGGCTCGACGTCATGAAGCCCGTCCGGGAATTACCGGGTGGGCGCAGATCAATGGGCGGAACGCGCTCTCGTGGGAGGACAAGTTTAAGCTCGATGTTTGGTATGTAGATCACCTGTCCCTCTGGCTCGATCTCAAAATTCTGGTATTGACTGTGTGGAAAGTCTTACGCCGCGAGGGGATCAGCCAGGATGGGCACGCGACCATGTCCGAATTTGCCGGATCGTTGATACCCCCCGAAGAAAACTGATATGACCAGCATTCTCATTCTCGGCGCTGGAGGACATGCTAAAGTTGTGGCCGATATTTTGATCGGTCAAGGTATAGAGGTCATGGGTTACCTGGACGACAACCCTCAGACCTGGAATACAAAACCGCTGAATATTCCGGTGTTAGGGCCAACACACATCTATGCACAATATGAAGCCGATGGCATGATTATTGGCATAGGCTCGAACATCATCCGGCGATCTCTGGTTGATCAACTCGGCGCGGATGGCCGGGTGTCCTGGGCTAATGCAATTCATCATCAATCCATTATTGCGCCGTCGGTCCGGCTGGGAGTCGGATTGATAATTGCCGCCGGAGCCATTCTCACTCCTGATAGTGTGATTGGCGACCACGTTATTATCAACACAGCCGCAACGGTGGACCACGACTGTCAGATCGGTGCTTTTTGCCATATCGCGCCGGGATCTCACCTGGGGGGCGGAGTACAGGTCGGTGAAGGGACACTGATTGGTATTGGTGCGACGGTGCTTCCCTATTGCAAAATCGGCTGTAATGTTACGGTCGGCGGCGGCGCGGTCGTGGTGAACGATATTCCTGATGGCATGACCGTTAAAGGCATTCCGGCGCGCTAGAATCCCAACAAAAAAGAGGAGCCGGGCGATCCTTAGTGGAACTGCCCGGCTGTTTCGATCAATTCGTTCGATGAATTGCCAGCCGATCTGGACGTGCAGCTAGAGCTATCATGGCTGATAGAGGAGAATCCATTGATCGCCAGTCTACATTTTTTCTTGTTTTTTCTCTTGACTCTAGGTGTTTACTACGCATTGCCACATCGTTGGCGTTGGCTATGGCTGCTCATCATGAGCTATGTTTTTTATGGCTCATTGAGCGTCAAATATACGGTTGTGCTGTTCACCATGACCTTGATCTCCTATGGTCTTGCTCGTCTGATCGAGGCCCAACAGGACATAGAAAAGAAGAAGCTTTATTTACGATTGGGGATCATTCTCAGCTTCGTAACTTTGGGCATATTCAAATATACGGGTTTCTTTCTATCTTCAGTCAATGATGTGCTGGATCGTTTGGGAGCCAATAGTCACATTCCCCTGCCGGATATTTGGTTTCCTATCGGCATTTCATTTTTCACGCTCCAAATTGTTAGTTACATCATGGATGTCTATACAGAAGCTGCTGAAGCAGAGCCTCATTTAGGAAAATATGCGCTGTATGTTGCTTTCTTTCCCCAACTGCTTATTGGCCCTATTGAGCGCGCGAGTCATTTACTTCCGCAGTTTACTAACAAAGTGACCTTTGATTATCAATTATTGGTTGAAGGCTTGATTCGTATTGGCTGGGGGTTCTGGAAAAAGTTGGTTATCGCAGATCGATTAGCGATCGTGGTTGATCGTGCATTCAGTGATCCTTCTGCTTTTTCAGCCGATAAACTTGCATTGGCTACCCTGCTCTATTCGATCCAGATCTATGCCGATTTTTCTGCCTACTGTGATATTGTCATCGGGATGGCGCACATTCTGGGGATTAAACTCACCGAGAACTTCAATCACCCCTATTTTGCGACCAGCCCCATCGATTTCTGGCGACGTTGGCATATCACTTTAGGCAACTGGCTTCGTGATTACATTTTCCGCCCCTTAAATTTTGCTGCACGGCGGAATTTCACCCTCTGGATTCAAACACGCAATGTGCTGTTGGTCTTCCTTTTTAGCGGGCTATGGCATGGTGCTGCCTGGACTTTCATCATTTGGGGCATTTTGCATGGAGGTTATCAGGCCGTGGAACTGGCGCTGCAACGGCGTGCCCGTAACAAAAAGTCCAAATCTAAACCGGCATGGTGGAAAACCGCGTTTAGTATTTCAGTCACATTTGGGCTAGTTACATTCGCCTGGATCTTCTTCAGGGCCGAAAGTGTAAACGATGCATTTTATATCATAAAAACAATCTTCACCTGGGGCAATGCTTCGGCTGGGGGAAGTCTTTGGGACTTTACCTCAGCGTTTGAACGCCAGGTGGTTTTCCTCTTAATTATGATTCTCCTCGTGATCGAGATCGCCCAATATCTATCGAAAAAGCCTGTGTGGGAATTTATTCATCGCACTCCCTTAACGGCACGATGGACCATGTGCCTGATTTTGATCTATTCGGTCATCGTTTTCGGATATTATGGTGAAGTTGATCCAACAGCATTTATCTATGCGGGGTTCTAAAATGATGCTCAAGGGATTCATTCGAGTACTAAGAGGCGATGTCGATTCGGCCCAGGTCCGAAAATGTGCACATCGTATGTTAAGTATACTGCTGGTATGTGTTTTTGTGGTACCCACGCCGTTTGTTATCCTTAGATGTAAGGATTCGGGGTGGTCTTGGGTTCCATTTTTAGCGGGATACTTAGTGTTTTTAGGGCTAAGCATCATGCTGTGGGTGGGTGCATGGTTTAACTACCGGGGTATCTCTTCGTTACTACAACGCTCGATTATTATCACCAGTTTGCTCATCCTTCCCGTGCTGTGGATCACAGTCTATGAATATATTCTGCACCGATATCCAATCGATATAATGGTTGTTTTTATCTCTGCCGCTTTTATTCTGGCGTTGTTGGCATCCACCTCGCTCAAAAGTGAGAATTTCGCCAGACTGCTGACCTTTGTCATTATCTTTTTCATTGGTTTTAGCATATTGCAGGTTCCGTTTGGGCATTCCCGTAGCCGCTCATTTCTGGAATTTTACAGTGCCGATGACAACACGATAGATGTCCTATTTGTAGGAAATTCACATATTGAAGTAACGGTCAATGAGTCTATTGTGGATGATGTGCTAGGCGTGAACAGCCATGTTTTACATGATGGTGGCATCGACATGGTATCCGCCTATTATTTCATCCGGCAAAGCCTGGAAACCCAAAATCCCAGGCTGATCGTGATCGAAGCTTATCCCCTGATGGTCAAGCCTGAGCTTTCCAGTATTATGCGCGGACAAGGGGTTTTGCGGGGTCGCGTCGCTTTTGAAGCAATGATTGATCGTTTTTCCGTTAAAGATTACTCAAGCGTTCTGTTCCCGATGTTATACTATCACTCAGATTGGGCGCTCATCGATAACACATTCGTTTCAGAAACAATACGAGATTACTCCTATCTGGTCTATCCCTGGCTGACTCAAGGACTGCAAAAGCGATTGAGTGCTCAGGCGGGAATGGTGACCAAAATCGTCTCACTTGAGGAGTACATGCCGGATAGAGAGTTAGCCATCTACCCAGAAAATCTCGTCTATCTAGATAAAATAATTTCATTATGCCGGGAGCATCATATTGACCTGTGGCTTGTTCAATCCCCTTATACAATACCGCCGGTTGTTGATGTAGAAGCGATTGCGCAGGCCCGGCATCTCAATTTTTATGACTACAACACAGACCAGACATTCAATCCTGCACGCGTCCATTTCAAAGATAGCGCGCATTTCAACAACATTGGCACAGTCCTGGCCTCTCTGCGTATTGCCGAACTTCTCGCTGAACCATTAGGTCTAACCATCGATAAAGAATCATATGCTCGTTACCACAGTGTTTTAGTCAAAAACCTGACCATTGAAGTCGATGGGGAACAGATTACATATACCCTAGACATGGTGGAGGACGATACGAGTGAAGTTGAGTTTGCATGGTATGTCGCCAATCGTGACGCAGTACTGATTGAAAGCCCGTTTTCGTCGCAAAATTCCATTACTTTTACAATGCCTGAGAATGGACAATACACGGTCCAACTGCAAATTCGTAATCGCACCCATCCAGAGGTTAGCGTCATGGGGGTACTGGATGAACGGTATGATCCTGCACTGGCGGCTGAGCTTGGGTTAGTACCTCAATTTGGAGCTAAGTGAATATGTCGGTTAAAGACGAACTCAACCTGGTGTTTCGCGAAGTTTTTAAGGATGATAGCATCGAAGTCTTTCGTGAAATGACCGAAATTGATATTGATATGTGGGATTCATTTTCACACGCGACGCTGTTGATGTCTGTGGAAGATCATTTTGACATCAGTTTTGCATCCCGGGAGATTATGAATCTGCCGAATGTGGGAGCACTGATGGACTTGATCGAACGAAAACTCGCTGAAAAACCCCGATGATTGACAGGTGAATGATCGGGATTGATCATGAGCCGATTAAAATATACCTCCCCCAGTCCGTTTCTTGACTGGGGGAGGTTTTGTTTAGGGGGGAGATTGTGTTGTCATGCGTTCAGTTTCTGTCGGGATCAGGGAGAGTTGCTCGGTAGGAAGCCATATTGCGATGTCCATTCCCCAGCAGCATCCATCGTATTGATCGCGCGTACGCACCAGACATAAACTCCATCCGTCAGTTCGCTGGCGATCACATCCTGCGTCGGGCTGCTGAAGTCGGTGTTGTTATCGATCTGGACCTGATACCTGGTGGTTCCGAGACCGACATTCCAGTTCAGGATATTTCCGTGAAGTTCTTTCCAGCCCAGCGAAGACTGTTCGGTTCGCCGTCTTGACATTTTTTTGACGCCTTTCCCGCCGGTTTTTACTCTCTTTTTAGTCAGGCACTACTACAATCCTGCACGAACCAAAAATTCAAAAGGCCATCATGCGGCGCACAATAACTAAAGGAGAAGACAATGGACGCTGTTTTTATTGGTATCACCCTGGTTTTCTTCATCTTGACGTTGGGATTAGTCAAACTGTGTGAGCAACTCTAGGAGGAAACGATGTCTCTGCTCTATGCTGTTTCGGGCCTGATCACGCTGGCGCTAATGCTTTACCTGCTGGTAGCGCTGTTGAAACCGGAGGCGTTCGAATGACTGCTAATGGGCTTATGCAGGTCGCTCTCTATCTAGTGATTCTGATCGCCGCCGCCAGGCCGCTAGGCACGTTTATGGCGCGCGTCTATGAGGGGAAACCTATCCTCCTGGATCGGGTGCTTGGTCCGGTGGAGCGTTTGATCTACCGGGCAGGCGGCGTGCGTCCTGATGCGGAGATGAATTGGAAGGTGTATGCGTTCGCTGTTTTGCTGTTTAACGGTGTTGGGCTGCTGGTTGTGTATGTGCTCCAGCGGGTGCAGGGATCTCTGCCGCTCAATCCTCAAGACCTTCCAGGGGTCACCTCCCACTCATCCTTTAATACTGCCGTCAGTTTTGCCAGCAACACCAACTGGCAGGGCTACAGCGGCGAAGTAACGATGAGTTATCTTACTCAGATGCTTGCGCTCACCGTGCAAAATTTCGTCTCGGCGGCAACGGGTATGGCCGTGCTGGTGGCGCTTATTCGCGGTATCGCGCGGCGATCTGCCGGGACGATTGGCAACTTTTGGGTGGATATGGTTCGCAGCACATTGTATATCCTGCTGCCGCTGTCCATTATCCTGACCCTGGGGTTGGTGTCGCAAGGCGTCGTCCAGACCTTTGACAACTACAAAACCGTACACCTGTTGCAGCCCATGACGGACGCAGAGGGTAACACGATCACCGAGCAGTTGTTGGCCCTGGGGCCAGCCGCGTCACAGATTGCGATCAAGCAGCTTGGGACGAACGGCGGCGGATTCTTCAACGTCAACTCGGCGCACCCCTTCGAGAACCCGAACCCCTTCACGAACTTGTTGGAAATGTTGTCTATCCTGCTGATTCCGGCGGCGCTGTGTTACACCTTCGGAAAAATGGTCGGAGATACGCGCCAGGGATGGGCGATCTTGGCGGCCATGACCATTATGCTAACGGTGATGATCATGGGCGCTTATGCGGCTGAAGCGCAGGGTAATCCCCGCATTGGGGAATTAGGGGTCGATCAGACCGCCGATGACACCAATCCCGGCGGGAACATGGAAGGCAAAGAGGTGCGTTTCGGCGTCGCCAACTCGACAATCTGGGCGACGACCACGACTGCTGCCTCCAACGGGTCGGTGAACTCCATGCACGATTCCTACACCCCCTTGGGTGGGCTTGTCCCATTGTTTATGATGCAGATGAGCGAAACCATCTTCGGCGGCGTGGGATCAGGACTATATGGGATGTTGGCCTTTGTGATTGTCTCGGTGTTTATCGCGGGTCTGATGGTGGGACGTACCCCGGAATACCTGGGCAAAAAGATCGAAGCTTATGAGATAAAAATGGTCTCGATTGTCATCCTGATCATGCCTTTGATTGTGCTGGTCGGGACGGCGGTCGCTGTACTCAGCGACGATGGCAAAGCGACGATTTACAATCCAGAAGCGCACGGATTCAGTGAAGTACTCTACGCTTTCACTTCCGCCGGGAATAACAATGGCAGCGCGTTTGCGGGTCTAGGTGCTAACACGGAGTTCTACAATACCGCGCTGGGGTTTGCTATGCTGTTGGCGCGCTACTGGATCATCGTGCCTATCCTGGCGTTAGCGGGTTCGTTGGCTAACAAGAAGATAGTACCCGTTGGGGCAGGCACTCTGCCGACTCATACTCCCCTGTTTGTTGTGCTGCTGCTTGGGATTGTGATTCTCGTAGGGGTGCTGTCGTTCATTCCGGCGTTGGCTTTGGGGCCAATTGTCGAACATTTGATGACTCTGTGAAGCTGGGTGCTTCATTAAGGATGATTGGGCTATGACCGCGCAAACGAAAGCTAAAGCTCGT
>JACRBK010000086.1 GCA_016234525.1 Chloroflexota bacterium | reverse complement strand
TGGATCAGTTCGATGCGCGGCAGGTGCTGCACGTCACTTATGGCTCGGTGCTGGACCAGTTCGGTGATCAACTTCATGCCATGCTGCGAAGCCATGAAGCGCGTTATTCAGCCACGCTCAAGAGACATTTTGCGCGGCATTTGGAATCATTTTCGGGAGCGTGAGTGAACTTATGGATAAATTTAACCTGACCGGGAAGGTCGTCGATGTTACCGGCGGCTGCGGCGTATTATGTTCGGCCATTGGTGGTTTTTTGGCGCAGCAGGGGGCCAAAGTCGCGCTGCTCGATCTGCGCGTGGAACAGGCGAAACAGCGCGCCGCCGCCATCGGCGAGAATGCCGCCGGGTTTCATGCTGATGTTTTGAAACGCGACTCGCTCGAAGCGGCTGCGGCTGAGATCAACAGCTTGTGGGGTCCTGCGGATATTTTGGTGAACTGCGCAGGCGGCAACCGCGAAACGGCCACCGCGAGCCAGAAACTCTCGTTTTTTGACCTACCCGAAGACGCGCTGCGCTGGGTGTACGATCTCAACTTTTTAGGAACACTGCTGCCCTCGCAGGTGTTCGGCAAACAGATGGCCGAACGCGGCGACGGCGTGATCTTGAACATTTCCTCGATGAGCGCGATCCGCCCGCTGACGAATATTGTCGCCTACAGCACCGCCAAAGCTGCTGTGAGCAACTTCACCCAGTGGTTAGCGGTTCATCTGGCGCAGAATTACAGCGCGAATCTGCGCGTCAATGCCCTGGCTCCTGGTTTCTTTCTGACCGAACAAAACCGTTTTCTGCTGGTCAACGAAGCGACTGGCGATCTGACCGAACGTGGTAAACAGGTAGTGGCGCATACCCCGATGAAACGGTTTGGCGATCCTGACGATCTGCTGCATACCGTGTTGTGGCTGGTATCGCCCGCTTCCTCGTTTGTCACCGGGGTGGTCGTGCCAGTAGACGGCGGTTTTAGCGCTTTTTCAGGAGTGTGATCTCATGCTTTACGCCCAGGCTGCTGCCCCAACAGGCTTACTCTCGGACGAAACAATCCGCGCGGTCATGCTGCAAGGATTACAAGATCGTTTTCGGGGGCAGCGCGTCTTGGTGCTGCTGCCCGATCACACCCGCACGCTGCCACTGCCGCTGTTGTTCCGGTTGTTGGTCGAGGCGCTGAGCGACGCCCGGCAGGTGAATTTTATGATCGCGCTCGGCACACATCCCACGCTGAGCGATGAGGCATTGTGCAAATTGGTAGGCATCACCGCCGAGGAACGCGCCGGAAAATACCGGCACGTGGGGTTGCTCAATCACGCCTGGGACAATCCCGCCGCGCTGACGACGCTCGGCACGATCACCCAGGATGAAGTAAAAACGCTCGCCGGGCCGGTATGGCATCCGTCATTAGGCGGTGATGTGCCGGTGCGGATCAACCGCGCCGCACTGGAACATGACCAGATTTTGATCGTCGGGCCGACCTTCCCGCATGAAGTGGTCGGTTTTTCTGGCGGGGCGAAGTACCTGTTCCCCGGCATTTCCGGCCCGGAGATGATCAATGTCACGCACTGGTTGGGGGCGCTGGTCACGATATTGAACACCATCGGGATCGAAGTTACGCCTATGCGCCAGATGATCCACCGGGCCGCGGAATGTATTCCAACCCCGATCACGCTGGCGGCGCTGGTGGTGGAGGATCACGGGTTAGCCGGAGTATTTATCGGCGATCATCACGAAGCATTCCACGCCGCCGCCAACCTCTCCGCGCAGCGCCATATCCTCTGGCTGGACCAACCTTACCGGCGGGTGTTGTCGTGCGCGCCGCCGATGTATGACGAACTATGGACCGGGGCCAAAGCCATGTACAAACTGGAACCAGGGATCGCGGACGGCGGCGAAGTGATCGTCTATGCCCCGCACCTGGATACCGTCAGCATCGTACATGGTCACTATTTGCGGCAAACCGGCTACCATGTGCGCGACTATTTTTTGCAGCAGTGGGACCGATTTAATGATATTCCGCTCGGCGTGCTGGCCCACAGTACACATCTTAAGGGATCGGGGACGTTTGAAAACGGCGTAGAAATTCCTCGAATCCAGGTCACACTCGCCAGCCGAATCCCGCCAGCCGAATGCGCGGCGCTCAACCTGGGCTATATGGACCCGGCCTGTATCCAGGTCGCCGAGTGGCAGAACCGCGAGTCGGAAGGTATTTTGTACGTGCCAAAAGCCGGGGAACACTTATATCGAGTAAAAAACCAAGTAAAAAGCAGGGGTGTCTAATGACAGGTTATCAGATCGGAATGGTCGGGTTAGGCGTGATGGGCGCGAACCTGGCCCGTAATTTCGCGCAGCATGGCTTCAGCATCGCAGGGTACGACCTCGACGCGGGCAAACGCCAGGCGTTTGAAACCCATGCGGGTGAGGGCAAGATCGCCACTTTTGGCAGCGTGACCGAATTTTTGGCGGCGCTCGAACAACCGCGCCGGGTGATACTGTTGGTGCCCGCTAACGCCGTAGACAGCGCTATCGCCTCACTTAAGCCCGAACTCAGCCAGGGCGATCTGCTGATCGACCTGGGTAACAGCTTTTTCCGCGACACCGAACGCCGCTCTATCGAACTGGAAAAAGAAGGTTTCCTGTTCATCGGCAGCGGGGTATCCGGCGGCGAAAAAGGCGCGCTGCGCGGCCCGGCGATCATGCCTGGCGGGCAGCGTGAAGCTTACCAACTGGTCGAAGCGGCGTTTACGTCGATTGCCGCAAAGGTTAAAGGCGATCCGTGCGTGACGTATATTGGGCCACGCGGCGCAGGGCATTATGTGAAGATGGTTCACAACGGGATCGAGTACGGCATCATGCAGTTGACCGCCGAAGCCTATGACATCCTCAAACGGGTGGGCGGGGCAAATGCGAAAGAACTGCATCAAGCGTTTAAAAGCTGGAACGAAGCCGAACTTAACGCCTATCTGATCGAGATCACCGCGCATGTCCTTGATCGGGTTGATCCTGATACCGGTCAGCCGCTGGTCGAATTGATTCTGGACGAGGCCGAACAAAAAGGAACCGGCAAATGGACCACCCAAAATTCGCTGGACCTGGGTGTGCCGACTCATACCATCAACTCAGCAGTTGAAGCACGTATTATCTCCGGCCTGAAAAACGAACGTCGCAGCGCCAGCAAATTGTTTGATCAACCCACCGGGCGCACGCCGGACGGGAACCTGTTTGAACTGGTACGGCAGGCGCTCTATGCCTCCATGCTGTGCAGTTATGCGCAGGGGATCGCGCTGATGCAAACCGCCAGCCGCGAGTATGACTATCACCTGGATATCGCGGACATCGCGCGTATCTGGCGCGGCGGCTGTATCATTCGCGCCGGGCTGCTGGAAGATGTGCGGGTGGCGTATGCCCAACAGCCTGATCTGCCGAACCTGCTGGTCGCCGAACCGTTCCGCACCGCGATCAACCAGCGCCAGGCGGCATGGCGATCCGTGATCCAGATCGCCGTCGGGGCGGGAATTCCGGTTCCGGCAATGTCGGCTTCGCTGGCCTATTTTGATGCGTACCGCTCAGAACGTCTGCCCGCCAATCTGACCCAGGCGCAGCGCGACTTTTTTGGCTCGCACACCTACCGCCGCGTAGACAAAGACGGCAAATTCCACACAGAATGGGAAGAGTAACTATGGCAAAAAACGTAATTGTCGCCCAATCGGGCGGCCCCTCTCCGGTGATCAACAGTTCGCTCCGGGGCGTGATCGAAGCCTGCCGTGACTACCCCGATCAGTTTGGCGCGGTCTATGGAGGTTGGCACGGCATCGAAGGGGTGCTAAAAGAAGAACTGCTTGATCTTTCGGCCCAAGACCCACAGGAGATCGCCCTGCTGCGCACGACTCCGGCAGCAGGATCGATTGGGACATGCCGCTATAAGCTCAAATCGCGCCAGCAAGAAGATTTCGAGCGCGTGATCGCCGTGATGAAAGCGCACGATGTGGGCTATTTTTTCTACATTGGCGGCAACGATTCGATGGATACCGCGCATAAAGTATCCCAGTTGGCCGAATCGCGGGGCCTGAGCCTGATCGCAGTGGGCGTTCCGAAAACCATTGATAACGACGTAGGCGACACCGAATTCAAATTGATCGACCACACCCCCGGTTATGGCAGTGTGGCGCGTTATTGGGCGCTGAACGTTCAGAATGCCAACGAAGAAAATGCCGGGTCCAGTCCGGCAGACCCCGTGTTGGTCATGCAGGCGATGGGCCGCAAGATTGGCTTTATCCCGGCGGCGGCGCGGCTGGCGGATCCGAAACGTGAACTGCCGCTGCTGATCGCGCTAGCCGAGTCGAAAATCGGCCTGCCCGAAATGGCGGATCGGGTCAACGATCTGCTGAAAACACAGGGCCGCGCGATGATCGTCGTCAGCGAGGGGTTCGACGTCGGCGATATTGGCGCGCGCAAAGATTCCTTTGGGCATACCGAGTTCGGGGCCAGTGAAATGATGGTTGGTCAGGCCGTGATCAACTATCTCAACAAAGCCGGGCTGCCCGTTCATGGCGCGGCGCGAGCGAATATCCCCGGCACGGATCAGCGCCATTCGATGATCTATGCCTCCACTGTTGATCTCGATGAAGCGTATTGGGTTGGGCGCAAAGCCGCCGAGATCGCTGCCGCCGGGCAAAATGGATTTATGTCTACCATTTTGCGCCAGCCGGGGTCGATCTACCGGGTGAATTTCGATCAGGTTCCGCTGGAACAGGTCGCCAATTCTGAACGGCAGTTCCCGGCGAATTGGATCAGCGCCGACAAACTGGATGTGACCGACGACTTTATCCACTATGCGCGCCCGCTGATCGGCGACGATTGGCCCACGATTCCGGTGGTGGATGGCCGGCAGCGTTTCGCCTGCCTGAAACCCATTTTCGCTGGGCAAAAACTGCCCCCTTACGTCCCACAGAATTATCGCCAGGAGAAATAAGAACCTCATGGAAACACGAGTTGACCCCGCGCAAGCACTGCGCGACTTGCAGCCTCAGCACGACTTTTTTATCGGCATTGACTCCGATGGCTGTGTGTTTGATACGATGGAAGTCAAACACAAGGAATGTTTTATCCCCAACATTATCAAACATTGGGACCTGCAAGCGGTGTCGAAATATGCCCGCGAAGCCGCCGAGTTTGTGAACCTGTATTCGAAGTGGCGCGGGGTCAACCGCTGGCCCGCGCTAGAGATGGTCTTTGATCTGCTGCGCGAACGCCGCGACGTGATCAATCGTAAGGCAGCGATCCCGCAGGCCGCCTCATTGAAAGCATTCGTTAATCAGAAGGAATTTCCACACAGCGACGCGGGCCTGAAGGGATATATGGCGCAGCACCCCGGCGATCCTGAGTTGGAGCGCGCGCTGGTTTGGACACAAGCGGTCAATGACAGTATCGCGGATATGGTACATGGCGTCCCGCCGTTTCCCTATGTGCGCGAAAGCATGGAAACACTGCTCAGCCAGGCGGACATGATGGTCGTTTCCGCCACGCCTGTCCGTGCCCTCGAAAGCGAATGGCACGAACACCAGCTTGCACAGTTTGCGCGGGTGATCGCCGGGCAGGAGATGGGCAACAAGGCGCAGCATTTAGAATTAGCCGCGCGTGGGCGTTATACCCCTGAACGTATCTTGATGATCGGGGATGCGCCGGGTGATATGAAAGCCGCGAAATCAAACGGGGCGCTGTTTTTCCCGATCAATCCGGGCAATGAAGCCGAGTCCTGGCAGCAGTTTTATCAGGAATCAATGGGCCGTTTTATGCAAGGAACCTACGCGGGCGCGTATGAAGCCGGGCT
>JACRBK010000085.1 GCA_016234525.1 Chloroflexota bacterium | reverse complement strand
GGCGCTTACCGTGATGATTGGCTGTCGCTGGACACGCTGCGCGATGGGCTGAACGACACCCCCACCCACCAACGAGTGATCAGCACAACGGCGCTGGATTATGCGTGGTTCACCGTCGCAGGAACTGATATTCACTCGCTGGCAGGCGCAGAACAGTTCCAGGCTTACCTGGATTCGATGCCAGATATGTACCTTTTGTTTAAGCTGGTCCCGCTGACGGCAGTTCTCTCGGCAGCAGTTTTAGCCGGGCGATCTTTGCAGCAGCGTCGGATAAAACAATCGCCTGATAGCATTTTGGTGATCTGGCTGCTGCTGCCGGTATTGGCTTTTACCTGGGAATGGACCGAAATCGCGCCGCACTACATGATTCCACTGATGCCCGCCGCGTATATCTTGTGTGGAGCCGGGGCTGCGGTTTTGCTCAGTGTCATCCGATCAGCGCAGGCGCGCCGCGTGACGTTGATCGGCGGAGCTGCTATTCTGGTAATCATCGCCGGACTGCAAGTCTATCTTTTTGCCGGGCTGCTGCGCTTTCTGGACGATCACGCTACACCGGGCGCATTTGGTACACCGCTGCATTATTTACTAGATGTGCGCGACACGATCTTAGATCGGCACGTGCAGGATGTGATTGTGATCAGCGAGGAAGAGATCGCGCCTTATGACCAGGAACCTGCTGTATGGGGTGCGCTGCTCGATTCGGTTCCCCAGGTGCGGTTTGTCAATGGGACTCGCACGGCAGTCATCCCCGTTGCGCCCGCGCTGGAACTGATCGCCTGGGTGCCCGGCCTGCGAATCTGTGCGGATCAAACCTGCCAGGATCAGCCTGATGTGGAAGTGTTTGAGCGGCGTCCTGGCGAAGCACCGTATTTACTGCGCCCTGCTCAGGAACAAGTTGTTAACGGCCTGAATGAGCTTAGCCCGATCCGGTTCGCCAACGGGGCCTATCTGGTCGGTTATGCCGTTCACGAAACAAGTGTGGTGTTAGTTTGGGAACTTAGCGGCACCGCACAGGCCGATTATCAGGCGTTTGTACACGCGCTGGATGCCAACGGAGCCAAGATCGCGCAAGCAGATCGCCCAACATGGCCGGGAAAATATTGGCGGGCAGGCGATAGGCTGATTCTGTGGTTCGATCTCACTGTGCCGCCGGAAGCAGTGTCGTTATATACCGGGATGTATACCCTCGACGGTGATAATTATCGCGCGGCAGAAGTATTGGATAATAACGGGGCCTATGTCGATCAGGCGGCGACTATCCCGCTCAACGCCGCTGACTAACCGCCTGCACGAGCGGTCCAGGTTCCGGGAGAGCCGGTAATCATAATATAAGTCTGCCCGGCCTGAGAAACGCTCACCATTTCACCGCGTTCAAAAACCAAAATCTGCGCCGTGCCGCCGCTTTCTCCGGCGACTGCCCAACCTATTGTGTCACGCACGGTCGGGTTATCGCGCCAGACTTTACCAAAACCCCGCACCGGCTCAGACATCCCGGCAGGCGGTACTGCGCCGCTGCTGGCCGGATCAACGCCGTCGAGGAAGGTATCGCTCAACCGTTGGTATGTCCCATTGTTAAACAAGGCATAGATCGTAGACTGAGGCTGTGTGCCGAGCGACGATACCCAGAACATCACGCCGTTCTGAAAGGGTTGATAAGCACTGGTCACGGCATTTGATCCCCCAGACAGCGCACATCCCAGCGCCGCCTGAAGGTTGGAATCCCCCTGGTAAATGGCCCCAAAGTTACCTTGCGGCGTGTTAGCGCATGTTCCGCCCGCGCCTGCTCCGGCGGCGACCTGCCCGCCCACCGAGATATAACCTAATGCCCCTGGCGTGACCGGGGTATCCGTCGCGGTGGGTGTAAACGAAGGAGTCATGGTGATCGGCGGGGCAGGCGTGGGCGTGGCTGTGCGGAATTCTCCCTGCGTCGGCAGGGCAACAACTGGGGTTGCTGCCAGTACTGAGGTTGCTGCTGGAGTCTCGGTGGCAATAATCGGCGCTATGGGCAGATCAGGCGTCGCCGTGATGTAGATCGGTGTCGGCGCTGGCGGTGACTCCCACCATGATCGGCATCCTGATAACAACAAGGCTGCCATTCCCAGCACTATCCCCAGCACCACCCGCCGTTTTGTCAACTCTATTCCCCTTGAATCCGCGCCTGAATCTCACCTTGATCGTCAACCCAGGCTACTGCCATATGAGGGGTATTATAGGAGAAAGCGATCTGCCCCTGGTGATCGACCAGAATCAGCCCGCCGTACCCCCCTACCCGATCTTGCATGACCTTGATCGCGTAATCTGCCGCCTGTTGCGCGTTCATACCATGTGCCAGAGCGTCAGTCGCCGTCTTGCACAATACCACACGCATGATTTTTTCGCCATGTCCGGTCGCCGAAGCGGCTCCGGTCAGATTATCAGCATAAGCGCCTGATCCCACCAGCGGAGAATCGCCCACTCGCCCTGGCAGTTTAAAAGCTGTGCCACCAGTCGAGGTAGCCGCCGCTACATTACCCTGCATATCTACGGCGGCGGCGCCAACAGTCCCTTTGGGATCGGGCGTGAAATCAACGACCATATGGTAATCGGGAGTTTGTTGGAGTCTGCGAAAACGCTCAACTTCGCGCCCAACGGTCAATTCTGCCGCCGCGCATAGCCGCATCCCTTTACGTTCGGCAAAACGACGGGCGCCTTCACCCACTAGCAAACTGTGTTCCGTATCCTCAACAATAAGCCGGGCCAACTGGATCGGATGCATAATGCCGCGTACGGCGGCTACAGCGCCGAGTTCCAGTGTCCGGCCATCCATGATGATAGCGTCCATTTCGATGTCGCCTTCGCTGTTTAACACGCTGCCAATCCCGGCATCGAAGGTCGGATCATCTTCCATAACGCTGACTGCTTTTTCGACGGCGTCTAATGCTGATCCCCCCTGGCGGAGAATTTGCCATCCGGCTTCGGCAGCAGCACGTGTGCCATAGATGTGATCGGGATGTGTTTCCTCAGCAATTCGCCAGGCTCCGCCGTGAACAATAAGGGTTGGTTTCAAGAGATAAACCTTTCGTAAAAAGCTATAGTACCAGTTTAAATTTTAGCGGCTTCAGACGGCTCAGGCGAGTGGAATGAGCGGCAATATGACTGTGAAGGTACTCCCCATACCAGACTCGCTCTCCACTAACACTTTTCCACCATGCTGCTCCGCAATTGCTTTGACAATCGATAACCCTAAACCCGTCCCCTCTATCTTTTGGTGTTCGGGCGTGTTGACCCTAAAAAACGCCTCAAATAGACGCGGAAGATCTTCCTCTGGAATCCCCAGCCCGGTATCCTTGACTTTAATTTCGACATGATCCTGATTAGGGAACGCATTGACTTCAATCAGGCCACCTGCCGGGGTATATTTGATGGCATTCGATACCAGGTTATCTATCACCCGTTCGAAACGCCCCTCATCAATCAACACGATCACGTCTTCGGCGGGAGGACATAAAATAAGTTCGAGTTGTTTCTGGTTGGCGATAGGATAAAACCCCTTGAGACATCGGGCCAAAAATTGAATCAGGTCAACAGAGGTAAGCTGCAAATTAGCGCGCGCTTCCATGCGGGCCAGGTCCAACATATCGGCGACTAACCCGCGCATCTTTTCGGTGCTTTTTTGAATTTCGCCAGCGGCTTCATGCACAAATTCCAGGTCGTTTTCAGTACATTCCGCCGTTTCGAGCATCACCGCATAACCCAAAATGATATTCAGCGGGTTGCGGAGATCATGTGTTGCCATCTGGATAAAACGATTCTTCATCTGATCCAGCATTTCGTAACGCTGGCGATCTTGTTCCCGCAGGGCAACAATCTGTTTGCGCTGCCGCACGATGGTTAAATGATTCGCGACCCTGGCAAGCACCTCTTTAAGCTGGAAGGGCTTGGTAATGTAATCCACGCCGCCCAGGTCGAACCCGCGCAGCACATTTTCCGTATCGGAAAAGGCGCTGATAAAAATCACCGGTGTATCGCGCGTTTGTGGGTCTGCCTTGAGCTGACGGCAAACCTCAAACCCGTCAATATCGGGCAGTTGAATGTCGAGCAAAATCAGATCAAAGGGCATCGAGCGTGCCTGGGCTAAGGCCGAAGTGCCGTCTTCGGCCATACGAACCCCATAACCGCTCGCCAGCAAAATTCCGGTCAACAGGTGCAAATTGGCCGGGGTATCGTCCACTGCCAGAATAAGATCTTTATTATTATCTTCACCTGCGCTGCTCATCATCAAGGCCCTTCGTCAACAATGCCCGATCAAAAAACTTCACTACTCTCGTTTCATATTCCACAGGTGCCACCAGCCGGTATCGGCCATGCCCAGCTTTTTCGACGACCCATAGTTCGGCATTTGGCCCGGCGGCAGCAGCCTGACGATACCCTCCACTCAGGCTGACTTCATCACTGCCATAAATCAACAGGATCGGGCGTGGCGCGATGTCGGCGATAACATCAACCGGACTCAGCTTATCAATATCTATGCCTGTGATCAAGTGATAAGTTGTACTTAGTGATTGTTTATAGATAATTTCGAGGAGTGTCCCGTCTCCACTGCCAATCCCGACGGCTTCTTCAGCAAAATCACCATAGCCGCCTTCAGCTATCACAGCCTTAAGATCACCAAAGCGTGCCGCCGCCAGGATCGCCGTTGCCCCGGCAGAAGAAAATCCGGTCACGCCAATCCGGTCAGGGTCTATATCGGAGCGTGTCTGAAGATAGGCTAGCGCATCCCCTACATCACCTGCTTCTTTATACCCCAGGCTGAGCGCCCCCATACCGGCACAACGCCGGGATTCGAATGTCAAAACCGCATAACCATGCTGAGCCAACAGGGCCGCTAGCGGCAGACGACTGCCGCGCCCGTTGTTGGTGCTGGGGGCTATCAGAATCGCAGCCCGGTTTGTGCCAGGGATAAAATAGGCTCGGACACTATCCCCAGACTTCGTCTTGATAGTGACATCTTCCCAGATCAGTCCATAGTCAGCCGGAGTAGATGAAGAATCACCACAGGACGGGAACAATAAGGCCGACATTGTGATGATGCCCAATGCTACCGGGACAAGAAAAACCGTAAGTGAAACCGCCAAAACGATTTTCACCAACAGTTTACGGCGCGTATGCCACAGCGTTTTGACGGTTCGCATAGGGGATAAGGTGGTCATCTGTGCCTATGAAAAGAACCAGGAAGCGCGTCTACACAATAGACGCGCTTCCACATCAGTTGAACAGTTCTGATCAGGCCTTGGGGCCAAACTTATCTTTGAGAAGTTCAGCCACCGTTGGGTTGCCCAGTTCTTGCAGTTCATAACGAACACGCCGAGTCGGCTGGTCGATCTTGATAATCCGAGTCAGGTCAATCGGAGTCGCCACGATCACCATATCGCACGGTGTGGCGCGGATCGTGTCTTCCAGGTCGGCGCGCTGTTCAGCCCCATAGCCCATAGCAGGCAGCAGTGCTCCCGTCTTGGAATATTTCTGAAAGGTGGCTGCAATTGAACGCACCGCATAGGGACGCGGATCGACCAACACTGCTGCGCCAAACCGGCGCGCTGCCACCACACCTGCTCCATACGTCATCTCGCCATGAGTCAGGGTCGGGCCATCTTCGATCACCAGCACCTTTTTGCCGCGAATATCATCGCCATTCTCAACAAAAGTGGGTGAAGCAGCATCGATCACTCGCGCATGAGGATTCAAAGCCTGGATGCTCTCGCGGACCTTCTGCAATCCTTCCGGGGTGGCAGAGTCGATTTTGTTAATCACGACCACATCAGCCATACGCAGATTGGTTTCACCGGGGTGATAGGTCTGTTCGTGACCAGGGCGCAGCGGATCGACAATTACAAAATAGAGATCGGGCTTAAAGAAAGGCGTATCGTTGTTCCCACCATCCCACAGCACAATATCAGCTTCTTTTTCGACTTCCCGTAGAATCCGTTCGTAATCTACTCCAGCGAAAACGACCACGCCATTTTCGATGTGCGGCTCATATTCTTCACGTTCTTCAATGGTGACATCGTGTTTAAGCATGTCTTCAGCCGAAGCAAAACGCTGGACCGCCTGCTTCGCCAGATCACCATAAGGCATCGGATGGCGCACAACGGCGACTTTGTATCCGAGGTCGCGCAGGGCTTTGCTCACAGTACGAGTCGTCTGGCTTTTGCCGCAGCCGGTCCGCACAGCCCCGACCCCAACCACCGGTTTGGTACTCTTGAGCATGGTCTGCGCGGTGCCGATCAGGCGATAATTTGCCCCAGCAGCCATCACCTGACTGGCGCGATGCATCACATACTCATGCGCAACGTCGGAATAGGCGAACACCACTTCATCTACCTTCAAGTCGTGGATCAGACGAGTCAATTCGGCTTCGTCGTAGATCGGAATGCCTTTGGGATAGAGTGGGCCGGATAGTTCAGCCGGATACTTGCGCCCGCTGATGTCGGGGATTTGCGTCGCAGTGAAGGCCACGACTTCATAGGCATCATTATTGCGGAAAATCAAATTAAAATTGTGGAAGTCCCGTCCAGCGGCTCCCATGATCAAAACACGAGTCCTTGCCATTCAAAAAACTCCTGTGTTCACTTCTACCCACCAACGCGGACGGTAACACGGCGTATCGTCTATT
>JACRBK010000084.1 GCA_016234525.1 Chloroflexota bacterium | reverse complement strand
TGGCGCGCACGGCGGGAGTCTCGCTTATGTTTGGCGGGGTCGGCTGTTATCTCAGCACGATCCTGGTGTTTTATGTTCATAACCTGCTGGTGCTGCTCGTGCCGGTGCTGGCCTTCTGGTTCTTGCTGCTCGGCCTGACACTGGCCCCGGTGGTGGTCGAAGAACGCGAGCGTCAGACCTGGGACGTGCTGCGTACCACACCGCTCACCACCGAAGCGATTTTGTTGGGCAAAGCCTCTGGCGCGCTGTGGTGGATGAGCGATCTGGTCCATTTGATGATCGGTCTGCTGATTCTGATCTCGATGGGGATCGGCCTGATCTCGCTGGTGATCACCCCCACGACGACGGCAGGTTATCCGACTGGCATCCCGGATCAACTGTTGTGCGCGGCCACGGTGATCGTTCCGCCGGTGGCGGCTCTGTTTTTTATCATGGATCGAGCGCAGCAGTTCTGCCTGGCGGCGGCGGCATCATTGGCGGCCAGTGCAAGCTCGCGTTCGGTACGCGCGGCGCTGGCGTCGGCGTGCGGGGCGGCAATGGTGGTCTGGATCGTGGATGTGGCGCTGGCGCTGTTGGCGGTGGTGCTGCTGCAACCCGAACGCTTTATTTTTGCCAGCAAAGGCGACTGGTTAGCGCTGTTAACGCTCGGCCCGATGGTGAGTTATCTCGCCTCGTTTTCGCTGCTAAAAACGACCGTCTGCCTGCTGGCAACGCTGCTGCTGCGCGAGTTCGCCGTGCGCGCCCTGTGGCGCTGGACGATGCACGCCGCCTGCGAATTATAGCTGCCGGGCAGGTTAGAAAGTTCATACTTTGCCACGATGCGGCTTGTCAACGGATTGGGATGTACGTACAATCATAATAATCGTGGGGGGATTAGAGCAATTATAGCGGAGTAGTCCCGCATGGCAACCATACTGATCGTTGAAGATGATGTCGAAATCCTAGAAATGATGAAAATTGCCCTCCGGCGGAAGGGACACGAAGTGTATGGTTCCCCCAATGGTGTCGATGCCTTATATCAGGTTTCATATTATAAACCTGATCTTGTCATCCTCGATTTGATGATGCCCTGGGCCTCTGGCGATGCGGTGTTAGGCTATATCCGCAGCACGACCAGCGTCAAACAAACGCGCGTCCTGGTGGTATCGGCTCATCCCAACGGCGCAGAGCTGGCCCAACAGCTTGAGGCCGATGGTTATGTCGGCAAACCCGTTGAGATGAACGTATTGACCGGTTATGTCGAGCGGTTGTTAGAACCCAGCAATTCATAGGTTATACTGACGGGGTTTGCTGTATCCTTTTAAAACAGGGGGCGCTGTTTTTCGCGCCCCATCTGATATACTGCCCGGCGCGTCTTTTTTTTTCGCGTCCGGGACAGTTAGAAAAACGTTTCAAGGAGATGTCACTATGGTTGATTTCCCCGGTAGGGGCAAAGTTGCTATCGTCAAAACCACCCCCGAAACCGTTCTGGATGATGTAGGACAGGTCATGCGGCTGGCAGGTTATCAAGAAGCGCTGCCCAAAGACAAAGACACCCTGCTTAAAATCAATATCTCGTGGGATACATGGTATCCGGCCTGTTCCAGCACGCCCTGGCAGATCGAAGGCGCGATTCTCGAACTGCAAAAAGCGGGCTATTCCCGCGTGATCGGCGCGCATAACGATACGGTGGTGGTCGATGCCCGCGACGGTGAGTTTAATAACAAACACCGTTTTGTCACCGACAAACACGGTATCGAAAACTGGCACCTGTATGAACCGCAGTTCGAGTGGGTACGTTACGAACCGAAACAGCCGTTTTTGGTGCTGGATCATGTGTACCCTGAAGGTGTGTATATTCCGAAATGTTTTTATGGCCGGAATATTATCCACATGCCAACGGTCAAGACTCATGTCTTCACGACCATCACCGGCTCGATGAAAAACGCCTTCGGGGGCCTGCTCGGACGCAAACGCCACTGGACGCATTCCGTGATCCACGAAACGGTGGTGGACCTGCTGCAAATTCAGCAGGATATTCATACCGGCATTTTCGCGGTGATGGATGGCACCTTCGCGGGGGATGGTCCGGGGCCGCGCGCAATGCGCTGGCACGAAAAAGACGTGCTGCTGGCCTCTGCCGATCAGGTCGCTATTGACGCGATGAGCGCCTATTTGCAGGGTTTCGACCCGATGAAACTCGACTTTATCCGGCTGGCGCACGAACGCGGATTCGGCGTCGGCGATCCGGCAGAGATCGAAGTAGCGGGCATGGCGCTGAAGGATATTCCGCGCTTCGGATTCATCCAGACGGACACGTTCGCCAGCGCCGGGCAGAAAATGATTTATCATGGCTGGCTCAAGGGCTTTGAAGGACTGCTGCTGCGCACGCCGCTGGTTCCCTGGAGCTATATGGCGAGCAACATCTACCATAACTACTATTGGTATCCGTTCGTGGGCCGCCAACGTGTCGAAGCGGCGCTCGATACCAAATGGGGCCGTCTGTTTGCCTCGTATGGGGATGGGCAGGTCGTCATGCCCGGCGTAGAGCCGGAGAAAGTCCAGCAGATGGCGCTGGCCAGCGCAGCAGCCATCGGCGGGGCGTTGTTCCTCGGTGGCCGGTGGCTGATGGGTAAACGTAAGTAATCATGAGGGCGCACACAGCGCCCTCGTTTTTTAGATAGAGTTTGGTCTATTTTAGGGTAAAGCGTTGTTTGGAAACAGAGAATTATTTTGACCACGCTTGACTTTTTTAGCAATATAAGTATATAATAATCGAGAATATAGGATTAGTTTCGATTTCGTTTTTACCTGGACTAACAGGAGATATTATGCCTGTCGAACTACAATGGCACGCCTCGTTGCCCGTTTTGATGGCAACTTACCGGGGCACGCTCTCCGCAAAAGACTACGAAAAGATGTGTGATGAGCGGCTTAAAATGCTCAGGAACGGGCCAGACCAGGTGGTTTTTGTGGCCGATACCCGTGACTTATTAGCATTTGCCGATGCCGAAGCCGCCGCGCGCCGCGAGAGCATTTTCCTTCATGAGAAAATTGTCCACACACTGCTCATCTTGCAGGAAGATGTATACCACCGTCTGGTTCGCTCATTCATGAATGACGCAAGTACTCCATATCCGGTCAGTTTTGCGACGGATATAGATCAGGCGTTGGTCGAACTCAAGGGCATTTTAAGCTGATCTGGCTGGGCGGCAGATCAGCGCACATCACACACTTTCCATCCATCGTGGTCTTCGAGGACAAACCGAGTCTGGCCCAGTTCATCCAGATTGCGGATTTCGCTTTGTCCGGCGGCAGATTTAAACGTGACTACCCCCGACATCACTACCTCGGCGTTTTTTTTGGCTTTTGAAACCACCTCAAATTTCAAATGCTCCGCGTCAATCGTCAGGGTGGGATCGCCCGTCATGGTCCACTGCACCCCCTCGCACGACAGTTCCCGCACGCGACGTGTATCGCCGGTCCAGGTGGCGATCATAAAATCTCGGCTGACTTTTACCGGATCACCCTCCCCTGATTTGCCTCCGCAGGCCGCCAGCGGCACGCTGAGCAGAAGTATCAGCAGCACGAACACCAGCCGCCGTATCATCGGTTGGGGGGTCACTGTAGTTGGTCTGCACATCGATGCCTCCTGCTAAACAACAAGGGGCCTGTTCAGCCCCTTGCCGGTCATACATCCAGGCTTTCCCTGGTGAGTTATTTGGTTGGGGTCTCGGTCGCTTTGGCTGCCGGTTTTTCAGTCGGTTCGACAGTCGGTTCTTCAGTCGGTTCGACGGTGGGTTCTTCGGTCGGTTCTTCAGTCGGCTCGACAGTGGGTTCTTCGGTCGGTTCGACGGTGGGTTCGACAGTCGCTGTTGGTTTCTCGGTGGGTTCAACAGTGGGTTCTTCAGTCGGCTCGACGGTCGGTTCAACAACGGGTTCTTCGGCTTCGCCTTCGGTCACGCCCGTGCCAAACTCAGATTTTTCCGACACGCACCAATCGTCGCCTTCTTCTTTCATTTCAAGGACGATGCGGGTTCCGAGTTTTTCGGTCAGTTCGAATTCAACGGCTTCGATTTCGCTCGATAAGGCAGGATCGCGATATTCGAACGAGCCGGTGACGATAATTTCTTTCTGGTTGTTGCCTTTGCCAAGATCGAATTTCAGATCCACACTGTCGGAAATCACGCCCTGTGCCTTATAGGCATCCAACAGCGTTTGAGTTCCCTCTTGAAAGGACTCGCACGCCAATCCCAGGGCTTTTTCGTCCTCACCCTTTAACAGCGCGTTCATATAATCTTCGGCGGCGTCACGGGATTCGGTGCTGCACGCAGTTAACAGCATCGGGACCACCAACAGCGCAACCAGGATCAAAGCGTACTTTTTAATCATAGAAAAATTCTCTCCTCTAGAGCGACTGCTGAACGCAGCGCGAGAAATGGCTCACAAAACGGCATGATAATACTTCTTTGCGCGGTCCTACGCAAGAGTGAGGAATGTCAGTTTAATCAAAGTGCCTAATCAGATTGGATAAAGATCGATCCCTAGCGCCGTCCCAACGGCCACGATCAGCGGCGCAAGGATGAGCGCGGGCAAAAAGTTCACCATGCGCGGTTTTTTGAGATCGAGCAAGATCAAAGCCAAACCGATCAGGATCAACCCACCGACGGCGGTCATTTCGTTAATCATGGGATCAGTCATAAACTCCCCCGCCAGACCGCCCACCAACGCCAGCCCGCCCTGCACCGCCAGCACCGTGACCACGCTGAACATCACACCGATCCCCAGGCTAGAGGCGAAAGCCATCGCGGCGAAAGCGTCCAACACGCTTTTGATCGCCAACTGCTCAAACCCGCTGTCTAACCCCATACCATCCTGAATCGAGCCGACGAACGTCAGCGGCCCGACGCAAAACACCAACGACGCGGTCACGAATCCCTGGATAAAACGCGCGCGCGAATCCTGATCCCCTACCCCCTCGACCGGCTGCCCCTGCACCCGATTTTGCAGCCAGCCTGCGAATCGCTCCAACTGCACATCCAGCCGCAGCAGTTCCCCGATGATCGCGCCCGTAATGAGGCTGAGCAGCGGCAAAATGATATTCCCGGTTTCGCCTGCATTGGAGAATCCGACAAACATCGTCACCAGTCCGAGGCCGGTGATCACGGATTCCTGCACTCGTTGAGACAGGCGGTTGCCGATCATCAAGCCAAGCCCACTGCCGATCAAAACGGTCAGGGTGTTTAATAACGTTCCGCGCATAGGGCACTAATCCTGAGTGGGTAAACAGCATGATCAACATTTTGAACTTATGGGGGATTATCGCTGACAACGGGGGTTTTCGCTCTGGTTGGTCTGTACAAGAGCGGCCTCACCCCCTTCTGGTCAGTCCACGTTGACTTTGTAGGGGCGAGGCGACGCGTCGCCCAGGGCAGGTCCTACATTTCCAAATGCTGCTCGGCCTCACCCCCTACCCCCTCAGCCAACCGAGTTGGAGAGGGGACCGCAGCCGACCGGGTTTGTGTAGGGGCGCTGCTTGCCGCGCCCGCTTCTCCCCTCTTTCTCTGCGTAGCGGGGAAAGAGGGGTCGGGGGAGATAGGGGTAAACCTACACCCTACGGAATCATCTCCGTCGTCGGCGTGGGTGTAATCGGCAGCGGTGTAACATAAGGTGCGATAGCGGTGGCCGTTTCATTATACACCTGCGTCCGAGTCGCCATGATCGCGGCGGAGATGGCCTGCATATCGGCAAGCTGTTCGCTCACGGTCACACCGTACATCACCGGGCGCACCACCTCGAACCACGTTTGGCCGGGTTTGAGGTGCATCGGAGTCTGACCGTCATTGAACAACAGCCACAGGCCCGATCTTCCTTGGGCGTGCGCCCAAATCCCTTCGAACCACTGCCCATCACGGAATAACCAGGCCGTGCCGCGTCCCCACAGGACAGTCTCGATCACCACACCGCCGATCTCGCTGTCGAGAATGTCGGGCCGGTCAATATGTTCGGCTTCCAGCACCACGATATTGTCCGCCGCTAACTGTTTGCCGGTCACAGCGTCTACGTGCGGCAGTTCGTTGTTCCAACGATAGTAGCGCCCGTCCTGGGCGTTATACTGCCAGCGCGTATCCTGATAGGGACTCCAGAAATCGACAAAAATATCCACTGCTGGCTTGCCGCCCGTATCCGGCACATCGGAGAACGCGAAGCCATGCACGAGAAAACCTTCATTCACCTGCCGGTCTGTCGCTACCTGCCACATATCGAAGGTGTTGCCGAACAGCGTATGCTCAAACGCTTTGCCCGGTTCTTCGATGCGGCAGAACGGCGGACAGTTTACGCCATGCTGCGGCGAGAACGCCTGCCATTTCCAGTCGGCGTCGAGAATATATTGATCGATCCACGCATTCGCGCCGCTGTAGGCTAACAACGCCTGGAACATGGGGACCAGTTCCAGATCAATCAGGCGAGCGCTGCGAATACTGCCGACTTTGTCCGTGCCCTGGCTGCGATAGATGGCGGCGAAGCGTGTGACCGCGCCTTCGACTTCGTATTCAAACACAATGTCGGCTTTGTCCAGGCCGCTCTGCGGGCGCACAACTTCTGGGTAATTGGAGACTTTCACAATCAGCGTGCGACGGCTGCGGGCGGCCTCATCAGGATACGGCAGGCCGGTGAGCGGGTTGAAATTATCCGGGTATTCGTCCGGTCCCACAAAGGTCGGCGTCGGCGATGGCGTAAACGTGAGGGTCGGCGACGGGGTAAACGTCGCAGTGTTGGTTGGCGTGTTCGTCGCCGTCGGCGTGAAGGTGAACGTCAACGTCGCAGTTGGGCGCGGCGTATTGGTCGGCGGCGGAGTGAAGGTCGGTGTAATGGTTGGACGCGGGGTATTCGTCGGCAGGGCGGTCGGGGCATCCTGCCCGGCAGCGCGGCGTATCCCGCCCGGCCATACGGCAACGGTCAGCAGCGCGATCAGAACCCCGGCGAAAATGAGCGTAAAGGTCAAACGTCGCATAACAGGCAGCCTCGAAACTCGCTAGTACACAAGCGCCGAAGTATACCGCCCGTTCTGGCCCCTGCCTACCCCGCGTTTGACACGTTCGGCGGGCGTTTGCCCTACGGTGAAGGAGCTTTCAGCCATCAGCGATCAGCCGTCAGCAAGAGCGGCCTCACCCCCTACCCCCTCTCCAACCGGGTTGGAGAGGGGACCGCAGCCCAACGAGTCTTCGTAGGTGCGCGGCGCTGCCGCGCCCGGTTTTTCCCTGCACCAGCGCAGCGGGGATGGGGGGATAGGGGTAAACAGGTATTAAGCGCCCTCCGGCGTGAGTTCGACGATCAGCCCCTCGCTCCACTCATATTTCTCATTCATCAGGGCCGACACTGCCGCGACCAGTTCCGGCTCGGTGGCGGGGTCCAGGGGGCGGCCTATGCCGCGATAAGTCGTCTCGCCGACGCGCAGCGTGATCGCCGGGTTGTGCTGGATATTCTGCACCCAGTGGGATCGCTCGCGGTTCTCGGAAATGATGTAATAACGGCCTTCGCGCTCCACATACCAGATTTCAATATCGTGTGGAGTGCCGGTCTTCCACCCAGTGGTGGTGACATAGATAAACTCAGGCTCAGCGTTAGTCATGGCAGCACTCAATACCGCCGCGAGCGGCGATCATTGGCACTACTGCGCCGCTGCTGCTGGCGTCTGCGCCTGCCGAAGAACAGACTCCACACCCCCTCAAGAATCTTATCCGCGAGGGGAATTTGCGCGGCAAAACCCAGGATCGCCAGCGCGGTCCCGGCGTAGCTCGCCTGGGGGACCGTGATCAGGCCGAACACATAATTCACCTCGACCTGAACCGCCTGCCCCCACAGGGCGACATTGGTCGGGCCGGGCGGCTGGCCGGGTTTAGCTTCCCAGGTGATCATCAGCCCTAACGAGATAACCGACTGCTGCGCGCTGTCGGCGGTTAACGTCCAGCGCCATTCGATCTCGCCGCCGCGCTGAAGCGGCTGGCGTGCCGCAGAAACCGCGTCAATCTCAAAATCGGGCGCTGAGATGGTCGCGGTGATAAAAGCATCGTGGGTGT
>JACRBK010000072.1 GCA_016234525.1 Chloroflexota bacterium | reverse complement strand
GGCGAACAACATGCAGGCGATATTCATTGTCAATCGCAGCCAAACAGGGAGCATAACCACGGAATTGCATTGGCAGGACCGCACTCCTGAAGCGATACGTGCAGCACACCAGCTTTCAGACCCTGATCCAACGGTATTCAACAGCTTTGAGAATCCCAATCGGGTTGTTCCAACCCGGATCACCACGCCTAGACTGGACGGACAGAGCGCCGTACTTGAGCTTCCGCCGCTCTCCTTTACGGCTCTTGAAGTGAAACTCTAATGGGAAACAGGAGAAAGCGACGCGGGATCCGCATCGCTCACTTAAGCCAGGCGGTAACCTGGCCCTCGGCTTGTCCACTGCTCCAATCAAAAACACTTGTGAGTCTGCGATCAGGATTCCGCTCAACAAGATCACGGGAGGACGTGTTAAGTATCCCGCACAGGACCAATTCGACCAGCATCGAGATAACCTGCAACACCATGAACCAGATCATCCAACTTCCTTTCCCAACGGTAAAACACGTCATCTATTCTACCAGCTGGTTTGGCTGATCCCGCCTCATTTTATGGTGCATGGAGTTTTTTGAGAGTACGAGGGTGTACCCGCCTATTTGCCAGAATATTTGTGGCATTTCACGAGCACATCGTCAATGTATATATCTGCTGGCACCACGCCTTTACAGATATCCATGACATCGGGGCACCGGCCCGCAAATTTACAGCCCTGCCGCAGGTACTCTTCATGTTCTAATTCAGAAAGTGTGACCGTTGTGGTCCAGCGTTTTTCAGGATCCACCTGGGGGATAGAATCGCGTAGAAGCTGTGAGTATGGATGCCTGGGATTCATCAACACCTCTTCCACAGTCCCCATTTCAACAATGTTGCCACGGAACATGATGGCGATCCGGTCACTGACGTAATAGGCGGTCGCCAGGTCATGCGTGATATAGAGGATGCTCACCCCTAATTCATCCCTGAGCTGTTTGAACAGGTTGACAATCGACATGCGCAGGGAAGCATCGACCATTGAAACCGGTTCGTCAGCGATGAGCAATTTTGGATCAGTGACGAGCGCGCGGGCGATTGAGATGCGCTGGAGCTGCCCCCCCGAAAATTCATTTGGGTATTTCCCAGCAAATTCCTGATAGGTCAGGCCCACCAGTCGCAGTTTTTGATCGATCCGATCAACGGCTTCCTGTTTTGACCTGGCCAGCCGGAAGTTCCGCACGGTTTCGTGAAAATAGGAATCAACTGTGCGCAGGGGGTTGAATGTGCTGAACGGGTCCTGGAAGATCGCTTGCACGCCTCTGGTAATCCAGGCCTTTTCCCTGCGGGTCTGCATCTTCCCGTTATGGAGCATCGTTCCAGAAGTGGCTTCTTCAAATCCGAGGACTAACTTCGCCGTGGTGGTTTTCCCACAGCCGCTTTCACCTGCCAGGGTGAAGATTTCGGCTGGTTTGATATAAAAGCTGACGTGGTCCACGGCTGTAAGGGTGATTCTGGCGAGAACATTGCCCTGGGAGTAGCGTTTGGTTAGTTCGTTTACCTCAAGCAGTTTATCCATGTTAGGCTTCTCCAACTAACCAGCAGGCGACTTTATGGTTCTCATCCAGATGATGAAAGTTGGGCATTTCCTGGCGGCAAATGTCTTTAACATGCGGGCAGCGTGGGTGGAATGGGCAGCCAGTAGGCAAGTCCGCCAGCGAGGGAGGGCTGCCAGGGACACTATCGCGCATACTCTTATCGCCGAACTTGGGTAGCGAGTTGATCAAGAACTGGGTATAGGGATGCAACGGCTGGGCAAAGATCTTTTCTGTGGTCGCCTCTTCAATAAGCTTCCCAGCGTACATAATGCCAATCCGGTCAGCGATGTTGGCGTGTACGCCCATATCGTGCGTGACCAAAACGATGGTGTTTTTCAGATTCTTCTGAATATCTTTCAACATCTGAATCACGCCGCGCTGCACTACCACATCCAGCGCCGTAGTAGGCTCATCGCCAATCATGATTCGTGGGTTCAACGAAGCGGCGAGGGCGATGGTCACACGCTGCCGCATTCCACCCGACAACTGGTGGGGGTAGACATCAAGCACATTTTTGGGTAAGCCCAGTTCCAGGATACGCTCGCGGGCCAATTCGAAGATTTCTGCGCGGCTTTGCCCGTGGACGTGGCTGCCAATGAAGTCCGCAAAGGTTCCTTTTATCTTGAGCACCGGATTGAATACACTCATCGAACCTTGCGGAATATAAGAGATATACTCCATGCGCAGCTTTCGCTTTGCCTCCGACTTCATCCGACTGACATCCACTTCATCGTCATCGATACGATAAAAGATCTTGCCGTCAATCAGGCGCAGGGGAGGCACGATTTCGCCGAAAAGCGTTTTCAACAGTGTGGTCTTGCCGCAGCCGCTTTCGCCCGCGATGCCGTAGATTTCGTTTTCGTAGATCTGAATGTCCACATCGTTAACGGCTTTGACAGTCTTCTGGGTGCCATGCACCTCCAGAAGATAGAAAGCTTTAAGATGTTCGGTTCGTAGGATGACGGTCTTCTCTTCTATCATGTCTGAGTCTCCCTATGCTCCGACCCGCTGGATGCGTGTGCGCGGATCAAGGTACTCGCTGATGCTGACCGAGAGCCAATAGAGAGCGATAAACATGCAGATAGATAAGATCACAGGGGTCAAGATCCACCACCAACGTTCTAATAAAATAGCGTGGGAGAAGTATGCCCAATTGAGCATCGTGCCTAGGGTGGGAATGGTGAGATCGACCAATCCAAGAAGGGCAAGCGTGATCTCCAACCCAATCGCAAATGCCATATTGTTGATCAAAGTTGAGAAGATCAGCGGCATCGTAAAGGGCATATATTCTTTCAACACCAGTTTGATCGTCCCCGTACCCGAAAGCAAGGCCGTCCTGGTAAAATCGCGCTCACGCAAACTTAAGACCATTGAGCGGATCAGGCGCGCGTCCCAAGGCCAGCCGAAGAACGATAGCATTAATCCTAGAACAACCAGATTCATATGTTCCCGTACCATCATGGCTAACATCACGAAGATCAGGAAGAGCGGGATGACCAGCAAACTGTCACCCAAAAACATCAGTACCCGGTCGATTGTGCCTCCTTTGTATCCGGCAATCATACCCACCAGGATGGCGATCACCCTTGAGACCGATGCCGAGATAAGCGAGATGGTCAAGGAATTACGCACTGCGTAAGTAGCCTGCCAGAAGATATCCTGCCCGTTCGAATCGGTGCCGAGCAAGTGTTCAGACGACGGCTTCAAATCTCTCGGAACGACATACCATAGCGTAGGGTCATAGGGAGAGAAAAAGGACAGCAGCGCCATAATCAGGATGACCAGAAGAACGACAAAGGCGAAGCTGAAACGATAGTCTTTGAATAGGTCAATGAGGGTTTTCACGGAACAGCTTCCTTATGTATATCTTACACGTGGGTCAAGCAAGGGATATGCCAGGTCAACGATCAGCATTGCGGTCGTGATACCAACGATAGAAAGCATGGTGATCCCCATGATCAGGTTGTAATCGCCGTTGATGATAGCTCTATACAGCAACATTCCCACACCAGGGTAGCCAAAAACAATCTCTGTAATCAAGGCCCCACTGAAGATTTGCCCAAACGAAAGTGCCAGACCAGTGATCTGTGGCAGTAAAGCGTTACGAATGATGTATTTGCTCACAATGCGGGTATTGGTCACGCCGCCCAGGCGGGCGTACTGCACATAATCTTCGGCATTGATGTTCTGGACCAGCAGCTTCATGACTTGAAAGTTAACAGCCATTCCCAGCGCGCTTAGCGAGAGGCCGGGCAAGAAAGAATGCCAGAGAACATCTTTGATATAACCCCAGGTAAACTCAGGTAAAGCTCCCAATGATGCCCCGCCTGTAACTGGGAACCAGCGCCAGACATATGTAAAAAGCAGGAGCAAAACAAAAGAAAAGATGTAATAGGGCATTGGGCGAATTACCATGGCCACAGCATCCAGCGTGCGCGACCAACTCCTGCGTGTGTAGTAACCCGCTAACCCGCCAATGATATTTCCAAATACCCACGAAATGGCGGTCGTGGTCAGCAGGAGGCCCAATGTCCACGGCAAGGCGGTAGCAATGAGATCGCTAACAGGTGCAGGAAATTGGAAAAACGAAACGCCGAGATCACCGTGGGCCAGCCTGACCCAGAAGTCCCTGTACTGTTCAAGCGTGGAGCCTTCGAGACCATACATCACGGTCAGATCATGGATGATGCCATCCATCGTGCCCGGTTCCAATGTTGAACCGCGCGCCCTCATCTGATCGACCATTTTTATGACAGGGTCATTCGGAATGAGTCTGGGAATGAAGAAAACAATGGTGATACCCAGCCAAATCACTAAGAAGTACGAAATCAGACGGGGGATGAGATAGCGTTTTATGAAATTCACGGTATTGCCCTCTGATCCTATTTAAGAATAACTAGTGTAGTTAGACATACGTCCCTGGGCGGTTTCTCCGCCCAGGGAGACTTATCACCTGGTCAAACAAGACCCCGAAATACCTTATGATTTGCCAGTGGATTTCAGGAATGGCGTCATGTATTTGAAGTTGGGCCAGTGGGTATACGGCACGCAATAAGCGTTTTCGCTGCCAGGCCAATTGGTCCAGTAGGTTTCGTCCCAGCCGACAAAGCCGATGTAACCGTAGGTCGGGAGACCGGGCATATTCTTGACCAATTCCTTCAGGCCTTCGATGCCGATGGCGACGACTTGTTCGGTATTGAAGGGATCCGTCTCGCGCAGCCGTTTGATGATGTCGTCCAACTCCGGGCTTGACCAGCGCGAGTGATAAGACGCCTGGTTGCGCTCCCCAACGGGCTTGATGTAGGCAGAGTTAAAATCGTCGAGCGTGCGATACAGATCAGGACCCGCGCCCCAAGGCTCCCGCGCAGGCCAGACGGTTTGTACATCAAAGTCGCCGACGTATCCCAGATCAGCACCACCTTCCGTGTTAAACATCGAAGCATCGATCCCGAACTTCTTCCACTGCTGCACAGCAGCTACGGCATTGCGCGCATCATGGTTGGAAAGTACGGTACCTGTCATATAAGAGATCTTCCACTCTTTGCCATCGGGCAAACGCCACTTGTCGTCCTTCTTCGTGAAGCCATTTTTCAACAGCAGCTTCTCGGCAATGTCGGGGGCAAACTTGTACCAGCCAAGACCGAACGTCTTTGCGATGAATTCCTCATCTTCGGGGAACACATAACCGCGGCTCTGGGCGTATTCTGCAATCCGCTTCGGCGCATCGGGATCATAAGGCGCAAACGTTTCGCCATTGCCCACATCGATTGTGAATTCTTTCAGCCAGTCCTGCATCGGCTTAATGTATAGTTCGGGGTATGGGCCAAGGTGCGGCACATGCACCGGGCTTAAGGTGCCCGAGGAGTCGACGGCAATGCTCGTGTACTCGACAATGTCGATCGCCAGCGTCAATGCCCAGCGGACGTCGATGTTATCGAACGGAGGCCGAGCAGTGTTAAACACGATGCCGGTGATGCAGGGGTCATTGTTGACCACGAAGGGAAAGGTTGGCTGGTAGGCACGGGAGGTGTCCGCCTGGGCTAGCAGCGCCTTGAGACCATCGGCGGAGAGTTCCACCACATCCAGTTCGTGTGTCAATTGGGCCAGGATTTGCGCGCCTTCATCGGCAAAGTACTGGAAAACGATGTACTTAGGCTGAGGTTCGCCAAACAGGATACCGGTCGGGCTTTTGTCCCAATCTTCACGTTTTTCCCAGGCTGTCCAGCTACCCTGAGGATCAAAACTGTGCAGTTTGTAAGGCCCGCAGCCTACATACGGATTGAAGGTGAACAGCGTCGGGTCTTCCTGCTGCTCAAAGATGTGTTTGGGGAAGATGCGGGTGCAGCCCCAGCGGTCGAGGAAGTTGGTGTGGAAACGTGAGTTGGCCTGCTTCAACTGGAATTCGACGGTGTAGTCATCGAGCGCAGTCACAGCAGCGACATTATCCACAAAGAAGGTGTGGGCGTTGAAGCCCTCATATTTCATCAGGGTTTCGATGCAAAAGACCACGTCGGCAGCAGTGAAGGGTTCACCATCCGACCAGGCGACGTCCTGGCGCAGCGAGACCGTGAGGGTCATGAAATCCGGGCTATACGTCGGGTCGCCAGCGGCAGCGCCATTGATGATTTCACCGGTGGCAAAGTCGACTGTCCAGAGCGGCTCGTCAGCCAGGTTCTGCAACCCGCGATCTTGCCATTTCCAGCCAACCCAGTGGTTGAAGTTATCGGGTGTACCGACACGCCCGGTGAGGATTCTGGCGATCAGGGTCTCCTCGCGCGGGAAAGTACCCGATTGAGCGGCAAACGCTTTGTCGGGTCCGAGAAGTCCTTCGGGGATGGGTACCAGTCCCGCTTCGGTAAGCACGAATGTGCCAGCGCCCGCAGATAGTAGCTTTATGAAATTGCGACGAGTAATTTCCGGTGACATTTTTTCCTCCAAAATTTTCTAAACGATGGCGAAATGTGTCAGTTAATCGGATTTAGAGTGAAAAGCGTCTTGATTTGTTTGCAGTAGACTACCTCCTGTCCTTTTCAATTTTTTTCGTGCTCGTTCCCTCGGAGGTGGTGCGACCCACACGAATCGCGAATAACGAGTTGGGTAGCCAGCGCAACTCGTTGTGGCGGACGGCTCTGATCCTCAATCTGCTCCAAGAGCATTTTGACGGCGACTTGTCCCATTTGTTCGAGCGGTTGGCGAACCGTCGTTAGCTTGGGATAGACGAAAGACGCCTGAGGAATATCATCAAAGCCAATGATGGAGATGTCGTCAGGAATACGGAGACCACATTCGCGTGCAGCATCCATCGCGCCAAAAGCTGACAGATCGTTGGATGCAAAAATGGCCGTTGGTAGAGGATTTACACGCTGCAACAGACTCTTTGCGACCTCATAACCGGTTTCTTGCTGGTAATCGCCTTCGACGATCAATTCTTCCCTGACGGGAATGTCACAGTCAACCAGGGCTGCTTTGTAGCCATGAAGCCGGTCGATAGCGCTCCGGACGGCGAGTGAGCCTGTAACAAAGGCTATCCGCGCGTGGCCCAACTGGCTCAGATAACGTGTGGCTTCATAGGCGCCTTGATAATTGGTTGCGTCAACAACACTGCTGTTTTCTGTGGCATCTGTCTGATCGATCAGAACGTAAGGGAAATTTTGCCCTCGTAGTGCATCAAGATAAGTTGAGGGAACCAGCGGGGCGATCAACAGCAGACCTTCTGTCAGTCCGTTAGCGATGGCGTCGACATAGAACGATTCTTTGCTTGGGTGACGGTGGCTTGTATACAACAGAACATCGTAGTTAGCGCGTGCCAACTCCCGATCGATGCCCTGCATGATGGTGCCGACATAACCGTTATCCAGATTCGGTACGAGCAGCCCGATTATCTGCGAACGCCCGCCTGCGAGACTCCGCGCCTGTAAATTGGCGACATAGCCTAGACGTTCCACTGTCTCCAATACACGGGCGCGCGTGGTTTCCTTGACAAACTCGTACCCACTCAGAACGCGCGATACCGTCGCGTTGGATACACCAGAAGCGCGCGCCACGTCATCGATAGTGGCACGCTGTTTCTCTTTCGGGGAATTTCTCTCGTTATTCATCAAATTGTAAGCGCTTTCAAAAACCAGCAAAAAAAACACGACGGAAAGAGCCGTCGTGTTGACACTACTTATGAATGGATGTCTCGGCAGCGTTTTTACCGCTTGAGATCCGCGAAATAGTAGTAATTGAAATGCCAGATCTACTACTGGTTACATGTTGGATGGTAATCACCCTGAATTTCTCCTATGAGATGATTAAAGAAAATTATAGCCAGGGACTTGGACCTGCGCAAACTGCATCTTGGGAGGCAGTGACCGCAACTGAGATAGCTTGTAATCAAGTATGTTCAACTGAGTGAGAAACTACCATCCTGATTATCAGAAGTGACGACTCCACCTGCCCTGGCGGGCGGAATTGTCACTGTATCCCAATGCGGTTGAAAACGTCTTTTAGGCGAGTTCTACTTCCTTGACCTGTAAGTCAGCTTCATCGGAGCTTGAACCGACGTAGAACGAGTAGGTTCCCGGTTCAAATATCCATTTCCGAAGTTCATTGCTGAAATAGCGGAGTTCATCAAGAGCGACAGGTATCGAGACGGTCGTTGATTGTCCGGGTTCCAGGTATACCTTCTTAAAACCCTTGAGGAGTTTTTTCTGACGATCTATCGCAGATTGTTTTTTGCCGATATAAACCTGAACAACCTCAGCCCCTGCTACACCACCAGTGTTCTTGAGATTAACCGTTACCGTTACGTGGTCATCCTGCTTATCGATCTGTGGCTCACCATACTCCCAGGTCGTGTAGGAAAGCCCAAAGCCAAAGGGATAAGCAGGCGTGTGTCCGTGCTTATCGAGATAGGAATAGCCATGATACAGGTCATAAGTGATCTCTGGGTCGGTGTTACTAAAATAGGGCAGATGGCTTTGATCCTGCGGGATTGTGAAAGGCAGTTTTCCTGAGGGATTCACATCCCCGAACAGAATTCGAGACAGAGCATTACCGCCTTCCATCCCCGAATACCAGCCGTACACGATGGCTGGAACCATGTCGTCCCACTCTTTGGTCATGATCATGCCGCCGCCGACGAGTAGCACGACGGTATTGGGGTTGATACTTGCGATCCGCTTGATCAATTCGATCTGGGCAGGCTTGAGAGACAAACTCTTGCGATCCCCGCCTTCTGAACTCTCCTGGTCTGGTGCTGCTATAGAAAAGTCCGCGCCAGACCCCGGCACAGATTTGCCCATGTTGTCGTAGCCTTTGACAACCGCCTCCATAAAGGAAAAATCGTCATTGGTATCTGGGCCGATATATTCGCCCTCGTCATGCATATCGTTGCCCACTGCGATGATCACACAGTCGGCCCTGGCTGCTTCGTTGGCTGCCTTGTCGAGGTCACTCTCATCGCAGAACACGATCTCAGCGCCGGCCCTGAAATAGTTGCGGAAGCCCTCAAGCGGGGTCACCACATGGGGTGCGTCGATTTTACTGGAACCCGCATCACCTGTATTGGCCCTGTTCCCCAATTCTCCGGCAACCAGAATGCGCTTGACAGTCTTCTGGAACGGCAGCACGCCCTTCGCGTTTTTGATCAGCACCATCGATTTCTCGGCCACTTCTCGCGCCAGTTCGGTGTGTTCCTTGCTGGCGACGAGGTCCATGCTGTATGCCATCTTCTCTGGGGTGTTCTCGAAAACGAGCAAGGTGCGTAGTATTCGGAGCACGGCGGTGTTGACGTTTTCCTCAGACACGCGGCCTTCCTCGACGGCCTTGAGGAGGTTGCGCTGATAATGGATAGGCATGGGCATCTCGATATCCAGACCGGCCTCGATGGCCTTCTTGGTATCGCGGACGCCAGCGACAAAGTCGGAGATCACGAAGCCCTCGAATCCCCAATCGTCCCGCAGGATGTCCGTAAGTAGGGTGTGACTTTCACAACAGTGGTCATCGTTGAAAAGGTTGTAGGCCCCCATGACCGAAGCGGCCCCCGCGTCTATGGACTTCTTAAAGTGAGGCAGGTAAATCTCGCGCATGGTGCGCTCATCGGCCTTGACGTTCACCCAGAAACGGGAATTCTCGATATTGTTGACAGCATAGTGCTTGACGCAGGCGATCACGTTATGTGCCTGCACCCCTTCGGTTAACGCCTTACCCATCTCTCCCAAAAGAAAGGGGTCCTCGCCATAGGTTTCCTGAGAACGTCCCCAGGCTGGATGGCGCAGCAGGTTAATGCAGACACCGCCGAAATAATTGGCACCCTGTGCGCGGGCTTCTTTGCCAATCACGTCGCCGATGCGCTTTTCAAGACCCGGCTCAAAGCTGGCACCGCGCGCCATCGACACGGGAAAACAGGTCGAATGGCCCATCACGATGCCGCGTGGCCCGTCGGTGAAAGCGATCGGCGAAATGCCCAACCGTGGGCAACCGTTGGTCTCGATGGGGACGGGGTTGTACCCGTTCTGATACTTTTCCAGGTTGCCGAATATGTCCCAGTTGCCGTTGAGCATCCAGACCTTTTCCTTCAGGGTCATTTGCTCAAGCAGTGCCTGGGCCTTCTCCTCTACCTGTTCACGATCCAGGGTGCAGTCGTCTTTCTTAAACATTTTTCTATCTCCCAGCGATTCTAAATATATGAGAACTATTTTCTCAAACGCGTGATCTTGTGGTTTCAATTCCCTCGGATCTTACGGGATAACAGTGAAGGCCATAGTGACCGGCACAGCAGCACCCAGTGGTACGCCGCGCTCACTTGGCGAGCAGCCGCCGACGGTCACGCGAAACTCGCCGGATTCCAAGACGCGATCCCCGGCATCATTCACCATTTCCATCATTTCGGGGGTTATGGTGAACGTGATGACAGTACGCTCGCCGGGCTTGAGATGGACACGACGGAAGCCAATCAGGCTGTTCAGCGGCACAACCGTCGAGGCCTCCAGGTCGCTCAGGTAGATCTGGGTGACTTCTTCCGCTTCCACCGAGCCGCTGTTGGTCAGAGTACAACGGAGCGGCAGCGATTCGCCCGCCCGGATTGTGTTTTTGTCCAGCGCCAGGTCACTGTAGGTGAAGCGAGTGTAGCTCAGGCCAAAGCCGAACGGATAGAGCGGCTCCTCGGTGGCATACCGGTAGGTTCGACCGGTCATGTTGTAATCTTCAAAGGGCGGAAGCTGGTCCAGCGATTTGGGAAAAGTCAGCGGCAGTTTCCCCGATGGAGCCGTATCGCCGAACAACACGTCGGCCACGGCTGTGCCGCCCTCCTGGCCGGGATACCAGACATAGACAATCGCTTTCATCAAGTCTTCCAGGTTGCCCAGGGCAATGGGGCTGCCGCCGGTGAGTACCAGTACTACCTTAGCGCCGCTGAGCGCCAGTTTCGTAAGGTACTCGACCTGAATCGGCGGTAAACTGATCTGCGCGCGATCCCCGTTCTCATCGGACAAGTTGGCATGACCTTCTTCGCCTTCGAGTAGCGGTGAGAGGCCCATACAGGCAATGACCGCATCAACGGTCGGCGCAACAGCAAGTGACCAATCCTTAAACTCAACCGATTGGTTGAGCGGACAGGCCTGTAAGTAGTTCAGCGCGACACCCTCTGGCACGCGGGCAACAATCCCTTGTATGAGCGTTGTCAAGGCGTCGTTCAGGCCGTGATAATTGCCAAGCAGCACTTCGATGTTGGCGGCAGTCGGCCCGACCACCAAGATCTTCTGTGCCTGCTCACTGATAGGCAGAATATCGTCTTTGTTCTTCAGCAGCACAATCGATTTGACAGCAGCTTCGTAAGCAAGTTGGCGATGTTCAGAACTGCCGACAACGCTCAACGGAATCGCCGAATACGGAACATCGGCAGGCGGATCAAACATTCCCAGCTTGAAGCGCGTGGCTAGGGTGCGTCCCAGCGAACGGTCAATATCGACCTCCGTGATCAACCCGCGATCAATCGCTTCGCGCAGATGATCGTAGGTGCAGATGCAGCTCAGGTCACATCCGGCCTTAAGCGCCAGGGCAGCGCTTTCGACGACATCCTTGGTCACTTTGTGGCCCTGGTGAAAATCTGTCAGCGCGCCGCAGTCCGACACGACGTGCCCCTGGAAAGCCCAATCGCCGCGCAGCGTCTTGACCAGCAGCAACTGACTTGCACAGCACGGTTCATCGTTGGTGCGGTTGTAAGCGCCCATGACAGCTTCGACCCTGGCTTCCGTAACCAGTTTCTTGAATGCCGGGAGATAGGTCGCATTCAGGTCACGGGACGAAACGTTCGCATTAAAGACGTGGCGTAGTTTTTCTGGCCCGCTGTGCACCGCAAAATGTTTGGCGCACGCTGCCACCTTGAGATACTTCGGATGATCGCCCTGTAGCCCGCGCACGTAAGCTGCACCCATTTCGCCGGTCAGAAACGGGTCTTCGCCCCAAGTTTCCTGGCCCCGGCCCCAACGTGGATCGCGGAAAATGTTGATGTTCGGAGACCATACAGTCAGACCCTGGAACATCCCGGTAGCCCCATTGCGCCGCAGTGCCTCGTGGTGCTTGGCCCTGGCTTCGTCGCCAACCGCTGCTGCGACTTTCTGGATAAGGACCGGGTCCCAGGTCGCCGCCATGCCGATGGCTTGGGGAAAGACCGTAGCACGCCCATTTCCGGCGACGCCATGCAGGGCTTCGCTCCAGAAGTCGTAGGCCGGGATGTTCAAACGTGGAATCGCCTGAGCCGGGTTGCGCATCTGCCCGATTTTCTCGTCGAGCGTCAATCGCGACAAGATATCCTGGACACGTTCGGCAATTGGACGGGAAGTGTCCATATAGACAGCCGACGATACAGTTTGTTGAGTCGAGGTGGATTCAGTCATAATGTATTATTATCCTTG
>JACRBK010000071.1 GCA_016234525.1 Chloroflexota bacterium | reverse complement strand
GGGCGCTGTGAGCATACAGGCTGTGCCATAAGGGGGTTCACCCAGGTGAAAGCCATCTGCCTCAAGCCCCTGGTTAGGCAGTGATTCCAGCGCCAGCCACAGGTTAATCAAAGGAATATCGAAGTCCAGCGCGATCCGCACCACGACCTGATTATACAGCACCGTGTGAGTGGGAAATCCCTGATTACCAGGGAATGTACTCAAGATCGGGATCACGCCTGCTTCAATCGATTCGGTGACAATCTGGCGCATGTAGAAGTCGAATTCGTAGGGAGTCATCACCAACAAATCGCTGGTTCCAAACATGATGACGACAGCGCTCGGTTTGTGAATCCGAAATTCGCATTGCAGCGGCGATTCGCCTGCCTGACACACGGAAGGATCGGCCCATTCAGGAGCCAGCACGGCATTGACATTAAACCCATTGTGGGTGGCCTGGCTGTCATAGGCCAATGATTCCCCAAAATGGTTAACGACCGGCAGCAAACTGCTGTACGTCCCAAGATTGTATTCGCCCCAGGCGAACCCACTGAGGAAATACCAGTGTTCAGAGGAGCAGTCGCCTACTTTGGCGAGTACATTCGGGCTGTTGCCCAGCGCTCTACCCGCCAGGAAAATCTCGCGCGCGCGTGCGGTGGACCTTCCCACCACAGGGAATGCCGCCAGATCAATACCAGCGATTTTCGCCGGGTCATATCCGCCCATTGGGACATCGAGATAATTGACATTCGAGCCGGGGATAGCGGCTCCTGTCGTTTCAATCAACGACACGGCGATCGTTTCGCTGCTCACCGGCAGATTGAAGGCGCTAATGCCCACGAACTTCAGATACAGGCTGGCGAGCCAACCCCGCGCTGATCCATCCGGGGTATGCGCCAGCACCCAGGAGGCATCTCCGTTGCGCGCTTCGAGAATCACCCCGGTATTAGCCGGCAGTTTGCCGAGTGCGCTGAAGGTCGCTGCCGGGCCGCTGCGCAAGTTCATTTCATAACTTGTAAATGCTGTGACCCCATCCGGGGCAGGCGCGGCTGCCTGAGCAGGGTTAGTTGTTTCAGGAGCCGCCGGTGCTGGCGCCCCGATAATTTCCGAACTCACGGGCAGCCGTGAAGCGGCAAATCCTGGCTGGTAAGTCAGGTATAGACTGGCAACCCAACCACGTGACGCACCGTCAGCCGTGCGCGCCAAGACCCACGAAATATCCTCATTGCGGGCTTCAAGAAACAAGGCTACCCCACCGGGCAGCACCGCGAGCGTATCATAGGTTGTGGCAGGACCGCTGCGCATATTAAGTTGATAGGTTGTCGAAGCCTGCGGCCCATCCTGGGCAGTAACGGTCAACAACCCCGTACCAGTCAAAAGTGCCAGCGCCAACAGGCAGATCAGAAGCAACAACACGCTCTTTTTTTGAACCATCATGAATTCTCCTTATTGGCCCCCGTGTATTTTCATCATAGACGCTTCGACTGTACCCGATGAACCCCCTGGTGTAAATACCTCTTTAGTACATGGCTTCACGCCACACAACATCCAGGGTTTGCAGCGTGACCAGATTCCGCATAGGATAACCGCGCGCCAGATTTTCAGGGGTGAGATGGCCTGCCTCGGTGACAGGCACGCTCAGATGCCGCCCATCATCATTAAGACCGTAATTCGGCAGAGTCTCCAATGCGCGCCATAAGTTGATCAAAGGAATCTGATAATCGACCGCGATCTGAATCACGATCTGGTTGTATTGGATACTCGGTTCCCACAAGGCGAGATTACCCGGAAAAGTGCTGAGGATCGGAATTATTCCGGCTTGAATAGTCTCGTGGACAATTTGTCTCAAATTACGATCAAACTGGTCTGGCGGGGTGAACAACAGGTCTTGCGCGCCGAACATGATAATCGCTACGGCAGGCCGATGTACGCGATATTCGCACCGCAGCGGGGATTCCCCAGGCAGACAGGCTAATGGATTCGAAAAAACAGGGTCCAGCGCCGCATTAGTGACCAATCCATCATAGGCGGCCAGACTGTTAGTAGAGAATGAGGCGGAAAAATGATCGATAACCGCTTGTAGATTAGTGTAACTTCCCAGGTTGTACCTGTTCCACCCAAACGGATAAAGAAATCGTTCACTCTCTGTGATACAGTCGCCTATTTTGGCAATGACACCGGGATCATTACCCAGGATGAGTCCCTGCTCAAAAATCTGGCGCGCCCGCCCCAGATCGGTGGGGATAACCGGATATTGGTCCAGGTTGATTTCATCATAGGTACGGACGACAGGCACTTCGGCAGGCACAAATACAATTTCGTTACTGACCAGCAAGTTGACGACGCTTGTATCGGGATCGATGTCTAAAAAGCGGATTTCCATCCAGCCGCGCACCAAACCATCTGTGCTGCGCCCCAACACCCAATTTGCCGCGGCATTGCGCGTTTCGAGGATGACTTTGGCTTCGGGAGCCAACACCCCGACAATATGATTTGCCCGATCTGGTCCGCTGTAAATCGTGACGGCGTAATGGGTCAGCGCTTGAAAACCGGATTGAGCCTCGGTCAGGTTTGAAGCGAACGGCAGCAGCAAAACTGCTATGAGAGCTACACTTAATCCTAGTCGCATGGGGGCATGTTTCCTCAACGATATGACTAGAAAGTGTTGTTTTAGCATCATGTATCCTGCAAACTCACTTTACATCAAGTCTGGCCCGGTGTAAACTCGCAACGGCATACCGGTATGGGAGATAAGCATGTTTAAAAAGATCGCGTTTCTGATTGGCCTGAGTATATTTGGATTATGGCTCATTCTAGCCAATTCGCCCCTTCAAACTTATCAAGCGGGAGCTGCGGTTGATTTTACGCCGACACCTTCGCTTTTGTCAGACCCAGTCATGGGAAATCTTGACCTGGAGGCGGCATCCGCCATCGACTTATCAACATACCCTCTCATTCCATCCATCAGCGACACGGCCCGCCAAATTTATGAGGATGGATTAACTAAGGGTAATAACCCTCGCGCTTTTGTCAAGATAGGGGATTGCATGACAGATAACCCCTTTTTCTTGATCCCGATTGGTGAAGATGATTATGACCTGGGTGAATACTCCTCATTAGCGCCGGTTATCAGCTATTTTGTGGACGATGACCTGGACTCGTTTGCTCGGAAGAGCCAGGCGGCGGCGGGAGGTTTTAACGCCGCCAGTATTCTTGACAGCCTGTGGGCGAACCCTGAGTTTTGCGAAGCGGGTGAAACGCCGCTTGAGTGTGAATTTCGCGCTGTTCAGCCTAGTATTGCCTTGATCATGTTTGGAACCAATGACGTGTTTTATCTCAATGAAGCGCAGTTTGACTTTTTCTTGCGCTCTATTGTGGTCCAAACGATCCGCAACGGCACACTCCCGATTATGAGCACCTTCCCGCACCGGCCCGAATTTCCTGAGAAATCCGTCTTGTATAACCAGCTTGTGGCGCTCATTGCCACCGAATATGATGTGCCGCTGATTAATTTGTGGCAGGCGCTGTCTACCCTGCCAAATCAGGGTATTGATCCAGAAGATACCACGCATCTAAGTACGCCTGAAAGCGGTGCAGTGTGTTACTTCATTGATGAAAACATGCAAGCAGGTTTTACGGTGCGAAACCTGCTTACGCTTCAAACGTTAGATGTGGTTTTACAGGCGGTGCAGGAGCCTTAAGCTATTGCTGGCCACACATTTTCCATTCATCGTCTTCTTTGATGGCGAGGTAGGTGGTTCCGCTGAGGTTTTGTTCGCGCGGGTCTTCACCCCGGTACTGGATCACCAGCGTACCTTCACAGGAGATAAGCGTGAATTTGTCTTGTTTGCCCGTCTCTTTGCAGGTTAGTTTGTCAATCCGCGCATTGACGGATTCAAATGAAGCCGCATCTAAAAGCGCCTGGGCTTCATATTCTTTGCACGACAAAGATGCCAACTTATCGGCATCCCCTTTGACCTTGGTCTTGAGATAATTCTCGATGGACTCTGGCGCGCTAGATTTGTCGGCACAGGCAGAAAGCGTTAAAGATATAAGCAGCAGGGTGAGCAAAATGGATAGGTGTCGGCGCATGGTGAATTCCTGTCGATAGTTAGCCTGATGCAAAATAGGGCACGATTATATAATCGCAGAACTAAAGATCACAATCCCAGATACCCATCTCGGATAAGTTGTAGTGGAGGGAAGTTTAGATGCGATCTATTTTCGTAAAAGTAGCGGCGATGGTTTTGCTGTTAGGCTTAGTGATAACAGGTGTCGGAGTCAGTTCGGTCAGAGAATCACAGGCGCAAGACGGAGAGTCTTGTGTTCAGTTGGCCGCCGAGGCTTTGGCAGAAGCACAACAAGCCTGTGTTGACCTGGGGCGCGGCGAAGTCTGTTATGGTCATGCCGGAGTAGCCGCGACCCTTTTAAGCGGCGGAGCTGCATCTCTGTCGACCACCGGTGACAAGTTATTGGTCAATGATATTGAGAACCTGATTACCTCTGCCGCCGATCTCAATACCGGCGAATGGGGCGTGGCTGTGCTGGAGCTGCCCGCCGGCCTGGCAGAAGAGAGTGTTCACGCCGTGCTGTTTGGGGATGTCGCTATCACACGCCCTACGCTCACGGTGTCAGACCACCCTACCCTGGCGGTCTTCAATCGCGGTGGTTCCCCGGTTAATGTTCGAAACGGGGCGGCGATCACGTATGACGTGGTTGGACAACTGGCCGCCGGTGAAGAGGCAGCAGCCGATGGGCGGAATGAACAGGGCGACTGGCTGCGTATTCAATACTCCGGCGGAATCGCCTGGGTCTTTACGCCGCTGATCGGCTGGGATGGCGATCAAAGCGCGGTGGAACCGCTGCAAGTTCTATTGCCTAACGATGTCACTCCTGTCGCCCAGGCGAGCGAACCGTTCCAATCTTTTACCTTTGCCGCGGGGCAGCCCGTCTGCGATGCTGTGCCATCGGGGATGCTGCTGCAATATACGGGAGAGCAGGCCGCCAGTGTCCAGATCAATCAAGTCAGCCTGGATTTTTCGGACTCAACACTGCTGCTCACCTCGAATACCAATGGCGAGCTTGAAATAAAGGTGCTGGCAGGATCGGCGCGAATCACGGCGCGCGGAGTTCCGCAGGATGCCGAAGCAGGGGAAGTTGTTGGGGTCAGTCTGGGAGGTGAAGATGGCCTTACTCCTTTGACCGCGCCGCAGCTTCAGGGAGACTATGCGTTTTCAGAAACCGCTTATGCCCCTATCGATCTGCTGCCGGGCAAAACGGCCTGTATTGTGGGCCTGCCGACTGCGGAAAAGCGTATTGTGCTGCGCGTGGGCCCGGGAACGCAGCGCGGCGAATTGGGAAACATGCAAGATACGGGTTATTCCGTGTTAGGCTGGGCCAATGATCCCGACGGTTCACCCTGGTGGCAGCTTGATACGGGCGAACAATCCTCCTGGGTTGCTCAAGCCGATGTTCATACCATAGGCTTGTGTAATGAAGTGGCCCAGGTTGAAGCGCCGCCCTTAGTGGTTGCGCCGCCTGTTGTTCCGGCAGGGGAAAATCCTGTGGCGGGCGGGACAGACTTCGCGCCGACCGCCAACTCAGTCTGGCAGATGATCCCCGGTTCAGATAACATGATTGGGGAATGTACTGGCGCCCCGGCGATTAATTTCTGCGATCACCTGGCGGCTATCGGCCCGACAGCGGGCGGCGTGAGCTGGCGCGGCATGGAACCTAATCCCTACTCGATGGTTCGCACGCAAACCAACACCTATGTGTATTCGGGGCCGAACGGGACGGGGACAGGCACACTGTCGATGATTCTGTCGTTTAACAGCGAAACATCGCTCAATATGACGATGAGTCTGGTCCTCAGCAGCGAGCCAAACTGCCAGCATGTTTATTATTATAGCGGGACCAAAAACTGGTAAGCACCGTTCTGAAGGCGCTGGAATTCTCCCAGCGCCTTCTTTATCTCCAATGGGCGGTTCCAATTAATCCGCTGGCGGGCGTTGTATCGGCGCTCGTGCCATCAATCCGAATAACCCACAGTCGATAAATGCCGTTTGTCTGAGTCGTAACGAGTACGGCGGTTCGTTCGGTATTCCATTCCGCTGCCACCACTTGCCCGCTCAATATGCTTGATAATTGGACTGGCTGATAACCCGCTGCGGCCTGCTGGATCGCATACAGAGCAAACGAGTCGGGCGTAAGGCTGCCTAAAAAGGCAATTCTGCCATCGTAAAGCTGGATGGCTGCCTGCATGATCATGACAGTATTTTGTTGGCTCAAATACTCGGTATAGGTCCAGGTTGAATCGGCTGCCACCTGCCCCACCACTGAAAGCCGATCCCAGGTTGCCCCGCTGACGATTAAACCCGTGCTGTCAGTCGTCCAGGTCGCGTTAGCATAGTGTATAGAATCGACAAAGTGGTTCGCATTGTCGTTGATGGGCAGAAAAACATTCGCCATGCCCAATGGGGTTTCAACTCGTATCACTAAGGCCAGCCCATTCGGCGCCCACTGCATATCCACTGCGCTCCGCTGTTCGTGCTGCTGCGTCACCTGTCCGGGATAGGTGCTGCGGAAAATTTGCCAGGAATAACCACTTACCGGATCGTAAATCCAGATGCCGCTGTCAATGGCATTTTGTTCGGCGGGATTGGCCGCATCCACTCGCAGCGCCACATAACGTTCATCGGGGGACCACACAATATGCCCTATGGAGAGATTGTCCGGCAGTCCGTACTGGCTGGCAGGCGAGACGATCATCGGCGCGTTATTGACATACAACAAACGGTTTAGACCTACGGATGCGACTTGTCCGCTGTTACTTTCGGCGTAGGTTTCTCCTGGAACCAAGGGAGCGCCCAGGCTAACACCCTCTGGCATCGGCAGCAGGGGGACAACCTGCCCGCCATAGCTGATGATAATCGAGCTTTGTTCCGGCATCACTGGGCCGCTGGGGCCGCTCTGACCGAGCGGCGCGATAGGCAGAGACTCTTGTGTTGACGCGGGCGCGTTGGGATCGAAAAACGTTCCCCCGCCATCAGAACCTGGTGTAACTAAGTTGGGTGTGATGAAAATGAGTGTGGGTGACACTCGCGCAGGTGTTATGGTCGGAGGAGGAGTGGCGCTCGCGGCTGGTGTAGACGGTATATCCGGCGTTTGGGTCGCGGTTGGGTTGGCGATCTCGGCTAATCGAGTCGCAGTCGGAGCGAGTGTTAGGCTTGGTGTTGAAGTTGGCGTATTTGATGGAGCAGCTGTCGGCGTCAGGGTCCCGGTTTGAGATGGTGTGACCGTTATGGTTTCCGTCAAAGTCGCCGTAGCTGACGGACTCGCCGTGATCGTTGAGGTGGGGCGTAAAGTCGCAGTGAGTGTGGCTGTTGAACTAGGCGTGATCGTTGGGCTGGCGGTGACCGTAATCGTTTGAGTCTGGGTTGGTGTGGCGCTGGTGGTTGCTGTAAATGTGGCCGTAGACGTGGCTGTTTTTGTTGTTGTGGCAGTGCGGGTCGCCAACTGCGCGATGTCCGTTTCGTCGAGCGTGGGCGATACAACCACCGTCGGGGTCTGCGGCGCGTCGACGTTCAACGTGCAGCCCACTAAGGTCATCAGCACACCTATCATCCAAAACCAGCGCAGACTTTTCATAGTTATTTATCTTTGTTTTTCATGACTTTATTGTAAGGCAGTTTAAGGGCGCGTAGAAGGAGAAGTGGTCAGGCGTTGGATAATCAACTACTACGAAAGCCAGACACTGGTGGAGATGGAATAAGAGTTCATCTCCACCAGTGGTCGTGTGCTATGCAGTCTTGCTTAACCGTAGCACTTTTCGGAGCCAAGAGGTTTGTCGAGAATGTGGACCAACTTAGTGTCCTCGATGAGCATCAGGGTTTGTTTAAGCGCTTCGAATTTTGCGCCCTGTTCTTTGATGGTGATGTATGTTTTTCCGTCGTCTTTTGAACGCCAACAGGTAGCGCTGATGATATTTCCCCCCGCATCCGCTACGGCCTGAGAGAGTCGGGCCAAAATGCCTGGTTTATCTGGCACAAGCAGGGTAAAGCGTGCACCCTCTTCACCCTCGCCCAGCAGTGCGACCAGTGAATCGAAAATGTCGGTGTCGGTAATGATTCCGATCACTTTTCCCTCTTCCATCACCGGCAGGCAACCAATACCTTCCCTAAGCATCAACCTTGCGGCTTCTTCGAGGGGACAGTCTTTGGTCGTGGTAAAAACAGGATGACTCATGATCTGTTTAATTTCCAATTTGGATAACAGACCGTGAATCTCATAGATGCTCAGTGTGGTTGCCGGTGAAGGTTGAGCAGCCAGCAAATCTTCTTCAATGATGATCCCGACTAGTCTTCCTTGTTTGTCAACAACGGGCAGATGATGCAGCTTGTGTTCTCGGATCAACTCCGTTGCTTGTTTGTGAGTGGTTTCAGGCGTAATAGTCATGGGGTTGGGGGTCATACGGTCTTTTACAAGCATAGTGTGTTCTCCAAATACAACAAATAGTCTATGGCGCGATCCTAGTCTGTTCGCAAGAACCTGTCAACTGAAAAGGTTGAATGGGAAAAAAGTCCTGACGAGTGGGCTTGAAGGTTAGAGTGGTGTACACTGAAGGGCATAATAGAGTGGTGGGATTTTTCCCAACAGATCAAGGAGGAACCCATGCGGAGATTTTTGGTGCTGGCGTTGATTGCGGGTGTTGTACTCGCGGGTGGTGTCTATAGCAATTTCGCGGCGGCCCAGGGAACCCTGGACGGGCGAGTTTTGGTATGGGAATCTACCCCAGATGACGATGGTCAAGTCGAAGTCCTGACGTCTGCGGGTGTGGCAGAAGTATTGACGGATTTTCAACCAGGAGTATTTGGTAACTGGGCCAAACGTTGCAGCCAGGATTATTGGGCCGCTGGTGGTCAAGGTGTTGTCCTTTTTTCGGGAGCCGAACAAGGAAGTATCGCGGTGTATCCATTGGCAGGCGGCGCGCCTGTTTCATTAGGGACCGCCAATCGTATGGCCTGTGCTGGGCCTGCTTCTTTTCAGTTATCGCCCAATGGACAGCGTGCCGGTTATATTGATTATCTCCCCGATATGGATGAAGTTTACCGCGAGTTCCCCTATGGCAATCTCGTTTTTGTAGATGCTGCGACGGGAACCCAACAGGCTACTTTTGATTGGGCCATTTCGTTCGCCTTGTATGACGATGGTGCTTTGATGCTGCGCCTTTTCCCCGATGGTAAGGGAAACGCGACAGAAGCCGATCTGGATTGGTGGGATGGATCATCTCGCCGGACTCTGACCACGCTCGAACCGGTGTATCCTCCTGACACGCAAGATGTAGACTGCGGTATCAAGAGCGCTTCGGTGGTTCGCGTCGGCGATACGGCGTATGTTTTGGTCGGGCAGTGGTGCGAAACTGGGGCCTCAAATTGGCGGTTAGTCAGTGTGCCTTTGGCTGGTGGTTCAGCAACACAGATAGCCTTTGAGCAGTCGGCGGGCGGTTTCTTCCCTGAATCCTTCTCGACGCAGTTGATCCCGACCAGAGATGGGACCGGATTTGTCGTTGCTGTTCCGAGCGGTTTAGCGCGTAATACCGTCTATTTGTCCTGGGTGACCCTGGCAGGTCAGATCACACCCATCATGGAAGGTACACATGTGATCGCGGACAAATATGGCGAGCGTTTGAGCGAAGGTCGTCATATGCTGGTCTCTACAGACGGCAATACCCTGGGATTTGTGTCGGCTACGGGCAATAACGAACAGACACTTTGGTTATTGGACCTGTCGGTACCGGGCGGTACTCCGGTGATAGCCGAAGAACAAGGGACTAACCAGCGTATTTTCCAGTTTGTCTGGTCGGCCAGTGGGCGGCTGTATTTCATTTCAGGCAGCATCGAATCCAACTCGCTCAAAGTGATCGCCCCAGGTGGCGAATCACAGCGTATTGCGCGCGGTCGTTTCTTCCAATTAGCGGTGACTTATCTTGGCGATAAGATTGCGGCTTCTGAGTGGTTTGAGAACCCGGCCAGCATAGGGGATGATCTGTTCAGGTTGACCTTGCTGGATCAAAGTGGAAACACGGTAGTTCTCAAGGAAGGTGGGGTAGAGCACAACCAGATTATCCCGCTGGCTATTCAGTAATCAGAAGGTGATATTTTAATACTCCAGGGGAACCGGGTTGACAGACTGGTTCTCCTGGTGTTATCTTACGTATCAAACGTTATTCAATTGGGACGCTTCTATGGGGAGCGTAGCACTATAGAAAGTGCGATGGCGAAGCAGGTGTGAATCCTGCGCTGTCCCGCAACGGTAAACTGACCTGATAAGGGTTAGCAAGTCCGGTCGCCCATCCTGATTGACTGAGTTTCGACCTTCGAGGTTGGGGTTGGAGCTTGCCTGGAAAATATCTACAGGATATTTTCTAGCGCTATCTCACTTCAGATATTCCCCCAACCCGGTCTCATTGGCCGGTTTTTTATTTTTTCCTGAGCAGGTAATCATAGATGAGCAGCACGGCATTGTCTCCTGTCAAAGGGTTGGCTCGACGGAATTCCACTTTTTTGCTCTCCGGTTTAGGGGTGCTGCCGCGGCTGGTGGTCGTGTGTAGTGTATTGGCTGTCCTCTTATTTGCGGCGATGGTTTTCGCCGCCTCTACAGGCCCTACAACTATCCCCGCCGCCGATGTGGCAAACGCGATATTGCAGTATATCGGCATTGACCGGGGAGTAGATGTTCATGCCCCAGTGTACCGAATTGTCACAGTGGTTCGGCTGCCTGGGCTGATGGTCGCGGCATTAGTCGGCGCGGCGTTTGCCTGCGCAGGTGCCACTATGCAAGGACTTTTTCGAAACCCCCTGGCCGATCCTGGGATTATCGGCGTAAGCGCTGGCGCATCGCTGGGCGTGGTCCTGGTGATTACGCAGTTCGCCGCATTAGATAATCTGTGGTTATTGAACAACGGCCCTTTGAGTAACGCCTTATGGCGTATTCCGGCAGGCGCTTTTATTGGCGCAGTCATTAGCTCAACCCTGGTTTATGTTCTATCGCTTCAGCGAGGCCGGGTCAATATTGCGGCCTTATTATTGGCAGGGATTGCGCTTAATTCCGTTCTCGGAGCGTTCACGTCGGCGCTGCTGCTGCGTACATCAAACTATGATGCAGTCCATGCGATTCTTTCCTGGCTGGTCGGCAGCCTGGAGGGGCGCGGGTGGGATTATTTTCATCTCGCTAAATGGCCAATTATTGTGTCTATCGGTTTGTTGCTGCTTTATACCCGCGATTTAAATCTGTTGGTGATCGGGGAAGAAAACGCCCAGTCATTGGGCGTTAATGTCGCCCAAATCCGTCTCGTTTTGTTGGTCCTCAGCAGCCTGATCACCGCGTCAGCCGTTAGCATTGCGGGAGCTATCGGCTTTGTGGGTTTGATCGTGCCGCATATTTTGCGGCTGGTGATCGGGCCAGATAACCGCATTTTATTGCCTGCTAGCGTCATCGGCGGAGCCGCTTTTCTGGTTTTTGCCGATGCAGTGGCTCGCTCTGTGATTGCGCCTGAACAACTACCCGTCGGGATTGTGACAGCGCTCATCGGTGGTCCCTTTTTCTTGTTTTTGTTGTGGCGCAACCGCCGATCTATTGCAGCTTTTTAGGAGTCTAAAATATGTTACACAGTCGAAAAACACACAGTGGGATTCTGATCCTGTTTATTTTGGCTGTTCTGAGTGTTCTGACCGCCCTCCCCTCTTTCGCTCAGGATGATCCCCTCCCTGTTAAAGTCGGGGTGGTCATACAAGGACCAGAGGGCAAATTAGAGACCTATTGTGTAGACCTGGACCCAGAAAAAACAATGGGGTTGGATGCGCTAGCCGCGACCGGATTGGAAGTTAATTCATCTGGGGGGGCGATGGGCGCGATGGTCTGCCGTATTGACAGTGTGGGCTGTTCTGCCCCAGATGAATCCTGCTTTTGCCAATGCGAGGGCGGCAATACCTGCGCCTATTGGTCCTATTTTCATCTGAATGGTGCAAACTGGCAGTACAGCCCGGTGGGCGCTGCGGGCTATAAACTTGAGCAAGGCGCGGTAGAGGGCTGGTGGTGGCGGGATAACAGGATCACCGATGAAGGCACCCTGCCGGTTATTCCCTTTGAGGAAATTTGTGCCGGTGGAATGTCGTCCGAGTTTCCGCGCACGGTGGTTGATGGACTTGAGCGCGAGGTAGTTATTCCTGCTCCGCCGCAGCGGATTGCTTCCCTCGCTTTGGGATCAGATGAAATTCTGCTTTCGTTGGTGGGCGCTGACCGTCTGATTGGTGTTACCTATCTGTCATCTGACTCAGCCGTGAGCAATATTGCCGGCCAATTGGATGGCATTCAGCATACCGATCTCACTGGCAGCCCGGAACAATTAATTAGTCTGGAAGCTGATCTCGTGATCCTGGCAGCCTATAATGATCCGGCAGTGGTGGATCAACTGTTAGATGCCGATGTGCCGGTGTTTGTTTTGACTGCATTCAACACCCTGGACGACATTCGAGAAAATATCCGCCTCTTAGGGGCGGCGACCGGCACGGAACAGCGCGCCGAAACAATGATCAGTGAGATGGACAGCACATTGGCAGACGTTCAATCTAAAGTCGCGCAAGTGGACCCGGTTCGAGTGTTGTACTATGAGCCAGGTGGGGTGACTTATGGACCGGGCAGCACCGTTGATGAAATCATCACGATAGCTGGCGGCGTGAATGTGGTCTCCGAGATGGATTTGGGGTCGTATCCACTGATCAACGCTGAATTTGTGTTGGCCGTTGATCCTGATGTGATTTTGTTGGGGGGCTGGTTTTTAGATGAAGATGATCCCCTCGATTGGTTTGTGAACGATCCGGTTTTCAGTACCCTGCGCGCAGTTCAATCCGGCAGAGTTTATTCTATCCGCGATGCCTATATGACCAACGTGAGCCAATATTTTGTTTTAGGGGTTGAGGAGGTCGCCCGTAATTTATACCCGGACGTTTTTGGAGAGGCGGCTGAGTGAGCGATTCTGATCCATCACCTTTGTTAAAAACCGATCAAATTAACTGCCGCCTGGAGGGTCGCGATCTTCTACGGGATATAAGCTTATCTGTTTTTCGCGGTGAACTGGTTGGCCTGATAGGTCCGAATGGCGCGGGTAAAACGACCCTGCTCAAACTCATTAATGGGTTGTGGCCGGTCGATAGGGGACGGATCACCTTACTGGATAAGCCGCTTAAACACTATTCGGTGCGCCAGGTGGCCCGTGTTATTGCGCATGTTCCTCAGATCACGGCGCTGGACTTTTCTTTTACGGTCCAGCAGATTGTATTGATGGGACGTAACCCTCATTTGAGCCGTTTTGAACTGGAAACGGAGCATGATCGCCAAATTACAGAACACGCGATGCAGCGTACCAACACGCTCCATTTAGCGGGTCGGTTGATCAACACCCTCAGCGGTGGGGAACGCCAGCGCGTGCTGATCGCGCGCGCGCTGGCTCAGGAACCTCAGTTATTATTACTCGACGAGCCAACCGCTAATCTTGATATTCAACACCAGTTAGAGATTTTGGGTCTGGTTTGTGATCTTACCTGTCGAGATGGACTGGGCGCGGTGGCTGCGGTGCATGATCTGGAGTTGGCCGCGCGTTTTTGTGATCGATTAATTTTGCTCCACCAGGGAATAATTCACACAATGGGTACACCCGCCGAAGTTCTGACCTCGGAGCATCTGCGGCTGACCTATGGTGTGGAAACCCAACCCTATGCTGATCCGAACACGGGTTATCTTCGTTTGTCTATCTTGGCTCCTCGAAAAGACTAGAATACAGGTCGGATGTTATAATAGTCCAGTCTGCCCGGATTCATCACCCAGATTAAACAGGAATAACCCCATGCCATCATCCAAAAAACAGCGCGCGCGTTATCTGATCGGCGTCATAAGCGCTTTAATCTGGATGATGCTTGTTCTAGGGCTTTATTATTGGGTCCATAAACCCTTGACCCCGGCATTAGCTGAAGCCATTGGCGGCGCGCTGCTCGATATTGGGTTAGCGTTTTTGTTTGCGCTGGTGGCTGGCGGCCTGGGGCGGCGTCTGCTGCGGATTTTCAAGATATCTTTTTTGAGCGCCTGTGAGCGGTTGGCGGCTGAGGGTTTGATCGGGCTGTCGGCGTTATCGCTGCTGATCTTGGGGATGGGGATATTCTGGCTTTCCCGGCTGAGTATGATCATTCTGTTCAGCGTCGCTGCCGGATTAACTTTCTCTGATTTATCCGGCTGGCTGCGAGACTTAATATCGTTCTTGCGCCATGGTTGGCCCCACAGTTATTGGACTCGTTTTTTGATGTCGGCAGCGTTGTTTATGCTGGCCCTGGCCTTGATTCTGGCCTGCCTGCCCCCTACCAAATGGGATTCGCTGACCTATCATCTGGCTGGCCCTTCCCAATATGTTGAACATGGCCGATTTTACGGTGTCCCCAATAATCATTTTTTAGGTTTTCCCCAACTGGTGAATACACTCTATGCCGGACAACTCGCGCTCTCTGGTCGATTAACCGGCGGCGCGCCGATCCATTGGGTGATTGGCGTCTTTATGTTGATGGCGGCGGGAGGTTATGTCGCGCGGCGCACAGGTGCGGCGGCGGGCTGGTTGTCGGTCAATATTCTGCTCACGGCGACTACTGTCTGGCTAGAAATGACGTTCGCCTATGTCGATTTGATGGCGATGGGATTGGCGGTTGTGGCGCTGATGGGTGCTGAACAGTGGCAGACAGCCCATCACAGTGTATCGGAATCCGAACAGACGCTGTCAGAATGGGTTCCGAGGACAAACTATCTGGTTCTCATCGGCGTCTGCGCCGGACTTGGTATGAGTACCAAATATACGGTGTTATGGATGGGTATTGCTTTTGGCTGTCTGGTTTTGTGGTTGGGCCGGCGTGATGGCTGGCTAAAAAGCATACAATATGGGGCAATCTATGGCGCATCTGCTGTATTGATCCTGGCCCCTTGGTTGGTTCGTAATTTTATTTGGTATGACAACCCTTTTTACCCGCTGGCTTTCGAATCGTTTCAGATGGACTCTATTCGTCAGGAATGGTACAGCCAACCCAACTCTGGTTTGATTTATGGCCCGAATGCCTGGCAAATTTTCGTTTTGCCGGTAACCGCGACGTTTTTAGGCGTTGAGGGAGCAGGGACTTACAGCACCGATATTGGGCCGCTTTTTCTAATCCTGATTCCCCTGCTGCTGCTGGCCTGGTCGTATCTGTCTCAAGAAGAGCGCACGAATATTGGTCATGCGCTTTTTGCCGCAGGAACGATATTTTTGATCTGGCTGATCGCTTCGGCGTTCGGATCGTATATCAGCTTGTTTACCCGGCTTGTGTTATATATGTTTCCCCTTCTGGCAGTTGTCGCGGCGATGGTGTTTGAGTCGATACAACGACTGCCTAAAAAACCATTCGATATAGGTTTTGTGGTGCAGGCAATGGTAGGTCTGACCATCGTATTCACGGTGGTGAATGCCGCCCGGTTTTTCGCCGACAGCCGTATACAAGTTTATTTTTCGGGGAATGAAGCATTCGAAGACGATTATTTGAATGAGGCGTTAGGCTGGCACTATGCCACCATGCAGCGTATCAACGAGCTGCCCGCCGGCGATACCGTTCGTTTTCTGTGGGAACCTCGTTATCTTTACTGCGATGACGAACGCATCGATTGTTATACCGATTCTCTGATGGATGCCTGGTATTATGCCCGGCGCAGTATTAGCGATGGCAGTTCGACGGCTATAGCAGCACAATGGAAAGACCAAAACATTGCTTTCCTGTTAGTCTATGAGTTTGGCCGCAAGTTCGAGTGTGGCAAACTGTGCGGCTCAGAAGAAGAAGGGGCCAAACTTTATAACGATGAAGATTGGCAAGCCTGGGATCAGTTTGTTCAAGACAATCTGGTCGAGGTCTGGCGTAACGGTAATTCCAGCGAAGAAACCGCCTATATTTTGTATCGCTGGCGCTGAGTTTTCCGCCCTTCCCTGCTGGGTAGAAAAAATCTTCCCCTTTTCTCACTGCGCAAAGAAAAGGGGAGATAGAGTAAATTACCAGCGGTGGTGAACTTGGGCGCGGATATACCGCTCATAGATAGCGCGAACTTGAGCCATACTAGGCTCGTTTAACGGCGCGAGATCCGAAGCTCGGATATTATCTTCGGCTTGTGAGGGACGTTTAGCGCCCGGTATCACACACGACACGGCCTCGAACATCAGAATCCAGCGCAGAGCCAATTGAGCCAGGGTGACATTGGCAGGCACAAGAGATTTGAGTTCTTCAACCGCCTTGAGTCCTGTCTCATAATCTACCCCGGAGAACGTCTCGCCTTGATCAAAAGCCTCACCATGACGATTGAATTGACGGTGATCATCGGCTTCGAAGGCACTCTGAGCCGAGAGTTTGCCGGTCAGTAACCCGCTGGCGAGTGGAACCCGTGCCAGAATGCCCACCTTACGCTTGATAGCCTCGCGGAAGAACAACGCTGCCGGACGGTGCCGGAACATATTGAAGATAATTTGAACGCTCTGAACGTTGGGATACTCGATGGCTTTGAGGGCTTCTTCTACTTTTTCTACGCTAACCCCGTAATACTGAATTTTGCCCGCTTTGACGAGGTTGTCCAGCGCCTCAAATACTTCAGGACGATAGTAAACTTCGGTGGGCGGGCAGTGTAACTGGACGAGATCAAGGCAGTCGGTAGAAAGATTGCGTAGACTGCGTTCGACAAAACTGGTTAGATTTTGGGCATTATAACCACTAGCCGTGTGCGGATTGAGACGGCGGCCCGCTTTAGTCGCCACGACTATTTTTTCGCGGTAATCTTTGAGGACGTTGGCGATAAGCTGCTCACTATGTCCATCGCCATATACGTCTGCGGTATCAATGAAATTGACGCCTAATTCAATCGCCCGATGTAAAGCGGCGATGGACTCGTTATCATCAACTTTCCCCCAGGCCCCACCGATGGCCCAGGCTCCAAAACTAATTTCTGATACTTGCCAACCCGTCCGTCCTAATTCACGATAACGCATAGAAATTTCTCCTCATCAGGGTAAGAATTTGCGCTATTTTCTGTTACGAGCGTATAAACTATTGTGGCATCTTTATGCGCTGAGTGCATCTTTTGGTTATGCTCTCAGGGTGATGCTTTCACGCAGCTTTTTAAGGATAAATTTTGATAGGAGAATTCAATGGTAACTCAGCTTGACGAGAAAATCACCGGCGCAGAATCCGTTAATTGGGATTTGAGCGATCTGTATGCGGCAATCGATGATCCTAAGATTGAACAAGATATTCTGCGGACGGATGAACGTGCAGACAAATTCGCTGAAGTCTATCGAGGTAAGGTAGCCACGTTTGATGCTGAGGAAATGTACGAGGCCGTGGTCGAATATGAGGGTATTGTCGAAGCGGCGAGCCGGTTAGAGGCCTATGCTCATCTGATCTGGACGACCGATTCAGCGAATGCAAAGTATGGTGCGCTGCTGCAAAAGCTCACGGAATGGAGTTCCCGTCTGCAACAAACGCTGGTCTTTTTTGAACTGGAATGGGTGAATGCGCCCGATGAATTTGCCAACCAGATGATCTCTCATCCTGTGTTGAGCCATTATCACCACTGGCTTGAAGCGACCCGCCGTTATCAACCACACCGGCTCAGTGAACCAGAAGAAAAGATTCTGGCGGAAAAGGCCGTGACCGGACGAGATGCCTGGACTCGTTTTTTCTCTGAGTTTTTGGGCAATACCCGCTATCCCTTTGAAGGCGAAGAACTCACCCAGTCCGCTATTCTGTCTAAACTTTATGTGCCGGATCGTGATGTCCGCAAGCGGGCTGCCGCCGCATTTACGGATGTAATGCAAAAGCAGTTGCCCGTTTTGACCTTTGTTTTTAATACACTTGCTGCCGAAAAAGCCTCGGATGATCGTTTGCGTCATTATCCTTCCTGGGTATCGTCGCGCAATCTGGCAAACGAAGTCAGCGATGAAGTCGTTGACGCACTAATTAATGCTGTAACTTCTCGTTATGACATTGTTGAGCGTTATTACAAGCTCAAGCGCGAATTGCTGGGGGTCGATAAGCTGTACGATTACGATCGTTATGCC
>JACRBK010000539.1 GCA_016234525.1 Chloroflexota bacterium | reverse complement strand
TGGCGGCCAGGACGTAGGTCCGCCGGTCAGAACAGAATGGTTTTTCACAACCAAGTGCATTATATCATCCGCCAATGGCGCTGCAAAGGCTGAGTTATTGGGCAGAATGCCTACACGCGAGCATTTTTACTGCTTTTTTATAATTCGAAGGGGAGAACCACTTCTCCCCCGTAAACAAAAATTAAATATCTTGATAAAGATTTTACTGAATGTATATTCCATCGATTTTTGGGGACAGGCATTTTAGCCGCACCCGGTATTCCTCCTCCTTTCCACCAGCGCAGCGCAGTGGGGAGGGTATCAAAGGGGCAGGGCCGTTCTTGTCGGACAGAACGGCCCCACCCCTACTGAAAACTGATCACTGAAAACGGTGAACTTGTTCTTGCCGATGGCTGATCGTTGACAGCCGCTCGTTATTCCGCCTCGGCGCGGCTGCATTCCTGCACCGGCCTGATCGCGGTGTCCTCGCTCAACACAGTGGGATCGAGCCACGCCCAATCCAGCGACCACGCGCCCGGATCGAGGGTGCGCTGCGCCAAAATGCTGCCGTTTTGACCATCCAACACTAGCGCCTCGACAGGCTCCCCGGCGGCGGCGGCTTGCAGCGCATAATAGCGCCCCTCGTGGTAGATCACCTGCGCGAATAGACGATCCGGCTGCCAGTGATCAAGCAGGGTAATGTGGTTGTTGAAGACATAGATTCCGCCCTGTGTCACGCTGTCATTGGCGGGTTGACCGGCACGTCCGACTGGCTGGTACAGATATACCCGCTCTCCGCGCGCTGTTGCGATCTCGAACCATGAGCCATCAGAGGGCAGGGGGTGAGAGTTCTCATCGCGTAACATGCGCGGTGTGATGATGACCCAAGTCGGCTCGAATACATCCGCTTTATACAGGCTGGCCCCATCGGAGATATGAAAAGACGTGCCGCTGGTATCCCACGAGCCGCTGTAGACTGCCGGATCGTTTATATTGCGCAGCGGCATTCCATCGGCAAACTTGGCCGTCAGCACGTTGAACAGGCGCAGAGAGGCCGAACCTGTCTCATAACGCAGCACATAGACCCATTCGCGGTGAGGAGAGACAAAAAACTTGATGTTTTCCTCTTTGCCGGGGATGGCGACCATCTTCACCAGATCAAAGGTCGCCGCGTCGCGAACTTCCAACACCCCTTCGCCCGCAATGATCACTTGTTGATTATCGGGCGTTTCCAGCAGCACCTGACCGGGCAGGGGACATTGTATGCCCGCCGCGAGATCGAGCCGGTGGGGAGTCAGGTTCGCGCCAGCGTAATACAACGCCTGTCCACGCGCCCCGCCGATCACATTTGAAGCTTCCTGCGGTAGTTCCCACACCGCGCGATCCGCCAGCGAAGCAGGATCGGTGAAGTGCAGTGCGCCGCTATCGTTGACCAGGATCAGCGCCGGAACGGGCAGCGACTCGGTGACATCTAGCACGACACCATGATCGGCCAAAATCTGCCGTATGACGCGATCCCCTTCGGGCTGTGCGGCATACCAGATGCCGTCATACTCGGTCCAGCCGTTATAGATGCCCACGAACAATACGCGCCCACCTTCGCCCGACAGATCAGGATGGTAAACCGCCGTATCGAACGGCGTATAATGCAGCCCATCCTTAAACAACCGTTTGATGGTATACCCAGGGCCTAAGTTCGCCGGAATCTCCTGGGGGATGACGCTCAAGAAGTCTTCCATCCCCATCGAGAGCGCGTCCAGCGTGGGGCGATCTTCGATCACCAGTTCCCCGGCGATCCCTGGCCCGGTGATCACGATCCGGTCAGGCGGGCCTTTAGCGGCGGCAGGCGGCACAAGAACGGCCAACAACACGATCAACAGAACCAACCCAAGCCGTTTTTTCATGATGTTTACTCCTTAGATGTTCTTGTTTGTCTCGTTTTATTCCAACGATTCGGCAGTGCGGCGAGCTTCTTCGAGCGAGAGCGTTGATTCTAAACGGTAGGTCAGGCCATCTTGTTCCCATAACAAGACGTTGCCTTCGACCAGATAGCCCTGATCCTGTTCGCCAGAGGTATACACCAGGGTATACGGCCCGGTGGCCCATACCGCGAACGTGCCGTTAACGGTTGTTTCTGTGATCCTTTCCGGCACACTCTTGATGGCATGGATTCCCGGCCCGATGATATGCAGGACCAGCGCGGCCCTGGCGGGATCGTCCGGGTCATTCCAGACCAGGATCACCAGCGGCCCGCCGGGAGATTGCATAAAAACGCGATCCGGCGCACCGAGATCGGGGGGCAGCCGGATCGGATAATCCAGCGCGGCCCGTGCGGCATCAAGTGTCGTTTCGCCTTTTAAAACCTGCCCCGGCGCACCCAACACGATCAGCGGGATATAGTCGGGCGGGGAATCATCTTCGATCAGGTTGATCTGAACCGCGCCAATCCGCAGCGCGTCGAGGATGCTGGCGCGTACCTGCGGAACCGCCAGCAGCGCCGCCAGAATTATCAACACGATCAGCACGCCCCAGGCCGGGCGCAGCACGAACCGCCGCCGCCCCATGTCTGCCGCGCCGGGCAGCCATTCTTCGCTGTGGCGCGCCAGATCAGGCGTGGGCGGATAGACAAATGCTTTCGCGGTTTCCTGAACAGTGGTTTCCCAGTCGTGGCCCTGGTGTGAGGATTGAGGCGTCATGGCAAACGCTCCTCTCTCAGCACCGGGAAATCGCGTTCGATCACGCCCCGCAGCCGCTCCAATGCCCGGTGCAGCCGTGATTTGACGGTACCGGGCGGCAGTTCCAGCGTCTCGGCGACTTCGGCCACCGGCAGATCCAAAAAAAAGCGCAGATAAATCACCTGCTGATCCTTGCCATCGAGTTTTTTGACGGCCTGCCATAATGCGCGGGCCTCCATCTGCTGCCCGTTGATTGTTTCGGCGCTGTCCGGTTCTTCACCGGCGGCTTCGGACTGGACCAGGCGGACCAGGGCCGCCCAATAGCGCCCGGCCCCTCGGCGGTGATTGCGCGCCAAATTGCTGGTGATGCGCAGCAGCCAGGGGCGCAGCGGGCGCGTGGAGTCAAAACGATCCCACAAACGATAGGCGCGGATAAACGCTTCCTGAGCGATGTCTTGGGCTTCGTCGGCGTCTCCGACCATCAGGTAGGCCAGCCGGAACAGCGCTTCTTGATGCTGTTGAACCAGCGCGCTCCACGCGGCCTGATCACCCTGCCGGGCGCGGTAGACTAAATCGGCTTCCATGACCTCTCCGAGTTTTGGTGGTATTCATCGAATATACACCACCCGGTTTCAAAACGTTCCATTCCGCCCTGAAAACAACTTTCCCCCTGCGCAGGGCAGAGGGAAAGGGGGAGAGGGAGAATGGTCGGCTGCGGCCCCCTTTCCAACTGGGTTGGAGAGGGGGTATCCGAGTAGCATTTGGAGATGTAGGGGCAGGGCTCTGCACTTTTACTATTTAATCAGGTGATGCAGCCAAAAACAGGGCGCGGCAAGCAGCGCCCCTACACAAACCTGCTCGGCGGCGGTCCCCTCTCCAACCGAGTTGGAGAGGGGGTAGGGGGTGAGGTCGCTTTTGACTTCTCCCCTCAACATAACCGGACTATTTTCTCAAAGGGCATTGCCCTGCCCTGGGCGACGCGGCGCCTCGCCCCTACAAAATCAACGTGGACTAACCAGTAGGGGGTGAGGTCGCTCTTAAATTGACGCATAGTGGGCGCTGCTGCGCCCCTACGAAAAACATCCGAAAGAAGCCGTCTGAGCGTATTTATCGTCCCCAAAGCGCGCGCGCGCCGATGTCCGTCCGGTAGTGCATCCCGTCAAAATGCACGCGCCGGGTCGCATCATAGGCCAGTGCGACCGCCGAGGGGAGATCCGGCCCCACCCCTACCAGACTGATTACTCGCCCGCCGGTGGTAACCAGTGTGCCATCGTCGGCGTAGCGCGTGTCGGAATGGAAGGCTAACACGCCCTCTGGCAAATGGGGCGCTATCAGAATCGGTAGGCCGGGATCAGCCCGTTCGGGATAGTTCGCCGTAGTCAAGACCACCACGACCGCCGCGCCGCTGTTCCAGCGTACCTCCATTTGATCGAGCCGGTTATCGACGCACGCTTCGAGCAGTTCCAATAAGTCCGTTTCGAGCAGCGGCAGTACCGCCTGTGCGCCGGGATCACCGAACCGGGCATTCACTTCTAATGCCACCGGGCCGTGTTGCGTGAGAACCACGCTCACGTTTAGCACGCCCTTAAAACAGCATTGATCTTCCGCCAGCCCGGCCAGGATCGGCTCCAAAATTCGGGCGCGCACTTCGTCAGCCAGCGCCGGAGTGAAGGCCGGAGGCGGTGTGTAAGTCCCCATGCCAATCGTATTCGGCCCCATGTCATTGTCATACAGCCGCCGGTAGTCATTGAGGGCGGGCATCATCACCAGGGACTGGCTGTCGGTGAAGGCCATCACCGAAATTTCTGGACCGCTCAAACGCTGTTCCACGATCACCTTGCGTCCGGCTCCGCCCAATGCATC
>JACRBK010000538.1 GCA_016234525.1 Chloroflexota bacterium | reverse complement strand
TGTCTGTCAAAAGGGTTGTGTGCGCCTGCCGGATCGGTGTTAGTCGGTTCTGCCGCATTTATTGATAAAGCGCGGCGTATTCGAAAACTGGTCGGCGGGGGAATGCGTCAGGTGGGTGTATTGGCGGCGGCGGGTTTGATCGCATTGGAAAAAATGACGCTGCGCCTGCACGAAGATCACCATCATGCCCGCCTGCTAGCCGAGGGTTTAGCCCAAATGCCGCAGATTGAGATCGATTTAGCACGGGTTCAGACGAATATGGTGTTTTTCTATTTGCGCGAGAGTGCGGGGATTACCGCGCCTGCCCTGGCCAAAAAGCTTGAGGCACAAGGTATTCGCATCATGCCGATGGGCGAACGTGGTTTCCGAGCCGTGACCCACTACTGGATTCGCGCTGAACATATTCCCCAAATCTTGAACGCTATGCAAAAGGAACTGTCGTGAAACCACCCTTCCACGAGCCGGATCCTAGCCCTGAGGAAACCGAGTCCGGTTCTCCTCGGCGGCCTATGCTGCCGCGCGATCGCCGCCGCCTGCGCATAGGACATCCACCGCAGGCGATCCCGGTCCGGCCCGAAGACGATGACGGCGACTGGTTGGACGATCCGGAGGGCGGCGCTGGTGCAGCGCGCGGCAGCCGCCAGGATTTTGACCCGGTGCTGGGTTATATCATGGCAATGGCGCTCAGTGTAGGGCTGACTCCGGTACAAACCAATCTGCGTTATGTACTGCTGTGGACTCTGCTAGCGGCGATGGGCGGCATGGCGCTGCTGTTGGGCAGTGGTATCCGCCTCAAGGTCACTGATCCCGGCGACTTACTCTGGGGGCTGACGTTTGGGGTGATCTCCGGCGGGGCGTTGATGTTGGTTGGGTGGGATACTCTGGCGACGGTCTCCGAGCGCTTGTTTAATGCCGGGCAAGCCGATAACCATCTGTTTGAAAGCTGGGTGTTTCAGACGGTAGTGTTTGTGATGCCGATCAGCGAGTCGCTGTTTTTTCGTGGCGCGATGCAGCGCGCCCATTCGATCCCGGCGGTAGCGGTGCTGGCGAGCTTGTGGTCAGTCCTGATGTTTTATCCCAATTTGAACCTCGGCGAAACGCCGGTGGTCGGGGTGGTTTTTGGAACGGCGTTGGTACTGCTCAATTTTCTCTATAGTTATGTCCATTGGCGGCATGGCCTGGCTTCCGGTTTTTTCTGCCAGGTGATCGCCGGAACGCTGCTGCTGCTGGTTCCTACCCTGGCTTAAACCGGATTCTTGAGCCTATATCGCTTGATCCAGGGTAAGACATGCCGTCCTATCCGGCTGCGCGTTCGGTAGTAGAGCGTGCTGGCCGGGTGGGCAAACCACTGGTGCGGATGAAAATTGATATATAACCCGGCATCACGGCGTACCAGATCGTTCGAAATGATGTGTAGTGATGTAGGTTGTCCTTTGATGTCTGGTCTAAAATGCGGGTATCGCCGCCAATGCCAGCTCGCATCGGAGAGGTAGGTCACTTTGCCAAAGTCGATGCTCAGTGTGGTTTCACCCAACAGATCCGCGCGCTCGAACAAGTCCGGGACGCGCTCAAACAGGTCAAAATTGTGGTGATACGTCGGCGCAGTAGGGATTGCACCATGTGAAGCGGCTGTCAGAATCGGCAGCCCCGCCGCGCGCAGCTCTTCCAGGTGATCTAGCAGCAAATCTTCGGCCTGCTCGAAATTCCCCTGACAGGTGTCCAGCGTTTCAAAATGATACCCCACTTCGTGATCCAGCTCGGCAACCGCCTGGATGGCATCCAGATCAAAACCAGCCGCGTGACGGCGGAAATAAAACGATGCACGCAGGTGATAACGTTCCGCGATGCGAGCCATGTGGACTGCGTTCCGGTCGCGATAATCCACGTCTAGGCGCAGAATAATAAACGGGGTAGGAGGCTGTACCGAACGGGCCAGGTAGGCCGCGACAGTAAAAACCGGCATGTGGCTGAGACGCTGGCAGAATTCATCAAACGCAGCAAAGGTAAAGTCGGGCGGCATACCATCACTCCACGGGTTCCCACAGGCGCAGGCGTTCCAGGCGGCAGGTGGTCGGCACACTTTCGGCGTAACAAAAAAAAGCGATGGAGCCGCCATCGAACGTTTCGTTGGTAAATGACCGGACACGCTCTCCATTGATGAAGAGCGTGAATTCACCGTCAGGATGGGCCTCAATAGTCAGAATATTGACCGCCGCGCCCTGCCGGACCGCCCGGTGTTGAGTCCAATCCTGAATTTCGACTCGGTTACTGTTGCGCACAATTGCCGCGATACGATACTCGCCCGTGTTGGAGAGGCCAAAATACATGAAGTTGTAATCATCCTGGTAATTAAACCATATGCCATAGCGACCATCTTGAACATCATCTTCGACTAGCCGCACCGTAGCTTCTATGATGTAATGTTTGAAGCGCCGGTTTTCAATGGACCCCCACGACAGCCCAAAGTCACGCTGAGCATTTTCCTTCAGCCGAATTTCGTAAGCCCCGTTCACGATAGCGTTGGTATAAGTATTGTCGGTTCCTTCATACCACTGTACTGTGCTGGTTCCATTGGCGAAGGTTTCATCGACCGTCAGTTCATAACCGGGGTGTTCAAGCGTAGGAATGATGGTAGGCAGCAGCGCCGCCTCTTGCGCCGAAAGATACTGTGTGCTGTACACCACATTCAACCCGCCGTCTGCCGAACGCTGCGAGTTCAGGCCGCTGTTCCAATGAGTGTCAGCCGAGAAGGTGATCGTGTCCTGTCCGAGAACTTCGATACTGGCGAACCAGTCGAATAATGCGCCCTCTGAGGCACTGACTATGGCCGCCAAAGGATCATCACGCGGGTTGCCACTGTCCAACCAGCGATCCAGGCTGGCGCTCAAACTGGCGGCTAGAGCCTCTAGCCCAAACATCTCGGTAGCCCGATAATGCACGTTATACACCGCCAGTACCCATAGGGTGACGGTTTCGGTATCGTCCTCAATGCTGATTTCAACCGGATGGTTGGTGAGATCGACCTGCGTGCTGGTGCTTCCAGCCCGGTTAGCGGGAGTAACCAGGTAAGAATAATTGCCTCGCCCATCGGCCAATACGACAAAAAGTTGGGCGCTCGTTTCTGGCTCGAACGCTGGATCAAATTTCAGCAGTTTGATCGATGGCAGTGTGACCTGCAGGCGCGCGCCAACTGGCGAGGCTCCGCTTGCCCACAAAATATCGGCGGCGGGGGTCGGCGGGGCGGGCTGAGACGGGTCGAGGCTGGATCGGTTCGTCGTTTGAGGAGACGAACAGGCCAGCAGTACAACACTCAGACAGGCCAACCATAAACCCACAACGAACCAACGACGGTTCATACCAGACTCCGGTGAAGGGTTCAAAGGGTTAAGTGCGCGTGCGAGTGTGTTTGCGCGCAAAATAACCGTGTATCCAGCGCCAGGCTTCCAGGGCATTTTGGGGCTGGCGTTGGCCGGTTTCAAGTTGGCGTGCTGCTCCACCGTCAGTCAGGGCGCGATCATTCGTTTTGTCCGACATCAGACTGATGACATCGGCCAGTTGTTGGCAGTCGCGCGCGAATGCTTCCTGGACTCGGCGCTGATTATAGAGAGAAATGGATCCCCACAGGCTCGCCAGTTCGTCAGCCAGCGCTTTAGGGGCAATCGTTTGGGCTTCGGGCCGCTCAAACGCAGTCTTAAGCCCCGTGAGCAGTTGAGTGACGGTGTTGGTTTCGCGCAGGAACATCGCGGCTGAACGCGACCCAAACAAGTGCGCCATTTCTTCGCGGTTCATGGTGACCGGGATCAACTTGTGATCGGCGAAATACCCACCGATGAAGCGCAGCAGGTCTAAGCCGTTTTGAGGGGTGGTTTGGCCTTGAACCAGCAGTTCTTCAGAAGACACCTTGCCGCGCTTGCGCGAACGATCCCGCCCTAGTTCATAAATCAGGCGGGCTATGGTAAACGTGTTTTGGGCGACCTGCTGCCGTTCCGCATCGGAAAGTCCCCCTGGCATGGTATCCAGGTCGTGGCGCAGACGGTGAATGGGCGGCAGTTCTTTATCGGTGTGATAAGTTACAGCAATATCGGTGAACAATTGGCTGGCAACCTGGACGCTCTCTGTGAGGGCTAACAGGTCTATTTCGCCCATCACCTGCCGCATGACATAGGTGGCTTGCAGCGTTTCTCCGATCTCTTTGCCTAACTGCGTGCTGAAATAGCCGACCAGCGTCGGGACTTCGCGCAGCGGCACGCCGCGCAAAAAACGTTTGACCAGTTCCACCGCTGCTTCGGTGACTTCTTTGTTCCAGGTGATGGAGGGCCACATACGGGTAATCAGTGCTGCGCCTTCGGTCCCTTTGCTCAGCGAATGGTCAATCAGCGCGGCCCCTACACGCAGGGTGTCGAGCGCATTACGCGACTGGCCGTAAAAATCCAGCAGCCGCAGCACATTATCTTGTCCAATCGCCGCGATCAGGTTGTTGTCGTTAAAAATCATGGTGGTCAGCCGCCGGGCTGCATAATCTTGATCTTTGGCCCACTGGCGGTTGATCAACGCATTACAGTAAATCATGGCGCGCGGTTCGGGCCGTATCTGGCTGCCCTCTAACTGGGTGAGCGCTTGGTTAAGAGCTTCGGGAGGCAGCGCCACCATACGGAACAATTCGCCCGCCAGTTTGGAGAAATCACTGAGCCGTTCGGGACCAAAAACCGAGGTCTGATAAAATTCCAGCATTCCCACCATACCATCGAAGTCCCGCGTTTGCAGCAGCAGTTGCAGCAAAACGCGCGGGCCTGGCGGGGTGAGGACTTGAATCGTGGAAGGTTGGCTCAGACTGTCTACAACCTGTTGGATCAAAGCCTGATACGTCTCGACCTGGGGAGACTGTGAAATGATCAACAAGGCCTGCAGGGCGGCAGTATCCACCAGTTCGGGGCGCTGCAAAAACATAGCGCTTTCAACCAGCCGCACCAGAACCATCATGCGCTGCCCATCGCCAAACACGCGCGCGCCTTGATCCAGCACCTGTGGCGGCACCGTCGGGCGC
>JACRBK010000517.1 GCA_016234525.1 Chloroflexota bacterium | reverse complement strand
GCCGCCGACAGCCGTGATCAGACGATCATACTGGTGGATCGTTATAAGAACCTTGAAACAGTCCATACATCCCTCACAGCGGTGCGCGAATATTGGCAAGAAATCACCGGGCGGCTGGGCGTGGAGACACCTGATCAAGCCCTGAACCTGCTGGCTAACGGCTGGTTGGTTTACCAGGGAATTGCAGGGCGGTTGAAAGGCCGAACGGCGTATTACCAGACCGGCGGCGCGTATGGCTTCCGGGATCAGTTACAGGACAGTTTGATCTGGCTGCTGTTAGGACTCCCCGAAAAAACACTCGACCAGATTCGACTACACGCCGCCCACCAATACCAGGATGGCATTGTGCTGCATTGGTGGCATCCCCTGGCGGAAACCGGACTGCGCTCCGATTACAGTGACGATCTGCTGTGGCTGCCGTTCGTGCTGATGTATTACCTACGCGAAACCGGCGACCCCGCCTGCCTGGACGAAAATATCCCATTTTATGATGGCGGAACGGCCTCGCTCAAAGATCATTGTTTGCGCGCCTTCGAAATGGCCCTCGCGCGGCGCAGCGAACGCGGGCTGCCGTTTATTCTGAAGGGCGATTGGAATGACGGCCTAAATGCCGTTGGCCCGGATGGGCGTGGCGAAAGTGTGTGGATGGCTCATTTTTTGCATTATCTGCTGCGCGCCTGGGCAGATATGCCCTTCTGCGACGCAACTACAGCGGAACATTTCCGCCAAGAGGCCGACAATTTACGCACAGCCGTGAATACCTACGCCTGGGACGGCGCGTGGTACTGGCGCGCCACCAAAGACAATGGCGGGCTAGTCGGATCAAACCAGTCGCAGGAGGGGAAAATCTTCCTCAATGCGCAGACCTGGGCAGTGCTGTCTGGCACGGCGGATCCAGATCGCGCGCAGCAGGTGATGGCATCGGCCCGGCAGCATCTGTATTCTCCCTATGGTCCGCTGTTATTTGCTCCTGCCTATACCCGACCTGATCCAGAAATTGGCTATTTGTCACGTTATGCTCCTGGTATTCGTGAAAATGGCGGTGTTTACAGTCATGCGGCCTGTTGGGCTGTTTTGGCAGAGAGTCTCTTGAATGGCGCTCAATCAGCCTATGCGTTATGGCGCAGTTTTTGCCCACCAGTACGCGCTCAAGACCCGGATTTGTATTCCGGCGAGCCGTATGTCATGCCCGGCAATGTCGCCGGACCGCTCGCAGAGGTTCCCGGTCAGGCGGGGTGGACCTGGTACACCGGCTCAGCCGCCTGGTATCTGCGCGCCTTGTTAGATGGCGTATTTCGGATCGAGGCGCACTGGCAAGGGTTGCGTGTGCAGGCCAGTCTGCCGGACGGCTGGGATCAGTTTAGCGTCCAGCGCATGTTTCGCGGCGCGCTGTACCAGATCACCGTGCGGCGAGCGGCGAACGAGGATGAACTGGGGTGTTTTATCAACGGCACGCGCTGGGAGAGCGAGTTTTTACCCATCGCCCAGTCTGGCACGGTCCAGACTGTGACTATTATCGTCTGACCGATCCAGGCGCATAATCCTTAGGTGTGACGCGACAAACAAAAAACCAGCCCGAAAGCTGGTTTATGTTTGTTCTTTGGCGTGCCTGGGGGGATTCGAACCCACGGCCTCTTGTTCCGTAGACAAGCGCTCTAATCCACTGAGCTACAGGCACATTTTATTGTGTGGATCATGATACCACAGCCCATTTGATTTGACAAGAGTTTCTACACTGGTAAAATACCGCTGATCTACGGCAAAGAAATCATCAATATAGAGGTAAAACATACCCATGGGAACCGAGTTGAGGCGTATCGCCTGGGACCGCTGGCAAATCATCGGTCAGGTGTACGGCGATTTTCAGGCACGCGCGATGGCCGTCCTGTTCTATTTCACATTTCTTGTCCCCTTTGCGCTGGTAGCGATGCTGACAGGTGATCCGCTTCAGCTTCGCAAAACGCCGTCAGCCTGGCTCAAAAAAGCCCCGATAGGGCAAAACCTCGAAGAAGCGCGGAGGCAGTTCTAGGCTATGGATATTCTTGGAGTTTCATGCTTTTACCACGACTCAGCAGCGGCCCTGCTGCGCGATGGTCAGGTCGTGGCCGCCACAATGGAAGAACGTCTCACGCGCAAGAAACACGACAATGGTTTTCCGTCTAAGTCGATTGATTTTTGCCTCGAACGCGGCGGAATCAAGGGCACTGACCTGGATTACGTTGTGTTCTATGAAAAACCGATGGTAAAGATAGGCCGCATCCTGCAAACCTCGCTAGGAACTTTCCCGCGTTCGTGGGATTTTTGGCGCGAAGCAGTAACAGCCTATGTCAGCGAAAAAATGTGGATCAAATCGCTGCTGCAAAACTACTTGAATATCGCCCCAGAAAAGATTTTGTTCTGCGATCATCATATGTCCCACGCTGCCAGCGCGTTTTTCGTGTCGCCGTTTGACGAGGCGGCGGTTCTGACAGTCGATGGGGTAGGCGAGTGGACCACAACCACGATGGGCCAGGCGACCTCCAATTGGAATGGCGAAGGCGCAAACAAGATCGATCTGTTCTGGGAACAGCGTTTCCCCCATTCTATCGGCCTGCTGTATTCGGCGTTCACCACCTTCTTAGGATTTGAAGTGAACGAAGGTGAATACAAGGTGATGGGAATGGCTCCTTATGGCGAGCCAAAGTATGTGGATAAAGTCAAGAAAATGATCACGATCCACAGCGACGGCAGCTATAACCTGAATATGGAATATTTCTCGTTCCATTTTTCGGCGCACCATAGTTATAACGACAAGTTCACAGCGGTATTTGGTAAACCGCGCGTGCATGGCGGAGACTTCTTCACGGAAAAAAGCGCGCCGCACCGTGCCGGTGAAAAAGAAGCCATGGAGCGCAACCAATATTACGCCGATGTTGCGGCCAGCATCCAGGCGGTGACAGAAGAGGCGCTGATCTCAATGGCGCGCGCGCTGCACCAGAAAACCGGGTCGAAGAATTTGGTGATGGCGGGTGGTGTGGCGCTGAACAGCGTGGCGAATTACAAACTGCTCACTGAAACCCCGTTCGAAGACATCTATATCCAGCCCGCTGCCGGAGACGATGGCGGGGCGCTGGGAGCCGCGCTGTGGGCCTATCACCTCGTGCTCAACCAACCGCGCAAAACTATTATGACCAATACCTATCTCGGACAGGATTACAGCGACGACGAAATTCGCGCTTTCCTGGATCGTGAGGGTATCCCCTACACCTACTTCGCCGATGATGATGCTTTGATTGACCGCGTGGTCGATGAAATGGTGGATCAAAAGGTCGTCGGGCTGTTCCAGGGGCGGTTTGAATGGGGTCCGCGTGCGCTCGGCAACCGGAGTATTTTGGCTGATCCGCGCCGCGCTGAGATGAAAGACATTGTCAACACCAAGATCAAGTTCCGCGAACCATTCCGCCCGTTTGCGCCAGTCGTTCTTACCGAGCGGGCAGCGGAATATTTTGATTATCCCAACGTCGAAAAGGCCATGATGCCGCGTTTTATGCTGGCGGTCAGCCCGGTCAAACCTGATAAGATCGATGTCGCCAAAGCCACCACGCACGAAGGCGGTACAGGTCGTTTGCAGACGATTGATCGTGAAACCAACCTGCGTTATTATGAACTGGTGCGCCGCTTTGGCGAAGCTACGGGTGTGCCGATCTTGATGAATACTTCGTTCAACTTGCGCGGCGAGCCGATTGTCAGTTCGCCCGCCAACGCCTGGTGGACCTTCAGCCACAGTGGAATTGACTGGCTGATGATGGGGTCTTTCCTGGTCGGCAAAGACGGTCAAAAGGAATAATTGAGGTAAATGTAATGACCCAACAAACCGTTTCCGAAACCACATCCCGTCCGAGCCGTTTGCGCGGATTGCGCAGCCGTTTAGGAATTGTCGGTGAATTATTCGCCTTCCTCTGGGCCGCCCGTATGTGGTGGTTGATTCCGATGATTGTCGCGCTGATCGCGTTTGCCCTGCTGATCGTTCTTGGCTCGGCAAGCGGCGGTGGCCCGCTGATCTATACCTTATTTTAAGGGGAGGCAGCATATGGTCGATTGGTTGATCGCCTTACTCATTGGCGCAGCATTTGGACTGACGATTGGCGTGCGGATCGCGCGCGAATCGAATCGTAAACAACCCGTGCACGGCGGCAAACTGGCGCAAACTTTCCATTATCTGGCGTGTGCGGGCCTCAGTACGATGCTGCCATTTATCATCGCCGGGGTTATTCTGGGACTGCCGTTTCTGGCGTTGTTTGGAACCGCGCTGGGATGCCTGGCCCTAACCGCTGTATTCCTGCTGATTTACGCTGGAATCGAGCGAGCAGCACCATCAACTGCACAACGATAAGCGGTTGTCTGTTTAGCGAAAAATACCAGGGGTAAGCAGATTCGCCTGCCCCTGGTTGTATTGATCAGATGTTGTAACAATCCACCGATGTTAGCTAATGCTACGCTATGGCAACAGAGATAATAACCACTCCGCTGCTTGATTTTGAGCCGCCCAACTCATCTACGGACGAGCTTCTAAAGTCACCTGGACATTCATTGTCGTTCCATCGCGCAGCACGACCAGCGTTACCAGATCTCCTGGCTGCGTGTTGAATTCCAGGTAGTCGATCAAGTCGCTCATCTGACCAATCGGCATATCATTGATCGAAAGAATGATGTCACCGCCAATTTCCATTCGCCCTAAGGG
>JACRBK010000516.1 GCA_016234525.1 Chloroflexota bacterium | reverse complement strand
CGCAGGCGGAACCTGCCCCGCCGCCAGGAATCGCCCCGCGTCCAGCCCGGCGGCGATCCAGCGCTGGCGCAATGTATCCACCATCTCGTCCGGCCCGCCGATAATCGCCAATGAAACGCCATCCATCTCGCGCAGCGCTTCAACCAGCAGCCCGACGCCTTTATCAACGCCCATCAGGTGCAGCCGTCCGGCCCATCCCACGATGAATCCCTGATCGGGCCAACCCGCCTCGAGGCGCGCTTGGGCTTGATCCGGCACACCGGCAAAACGCGCCGCACGCACGCCATCATGCGCGACCAGAACACGCTGCGCCCCTAATGCCCGCATTTCTCCGGCTAAGTGTCCGGTGATCGCTACGACCTGCGCTCGCCGCGCCAAAAATCCCTGCAAACGCCGCCCGATTCCCGATTGGTGAACGCCATGCACTTCGTACACCAGCCGCGCGCGTGGATGCAGTGCCGCCAGCGCCACCCCCAAAAACATATCGCGGGTATATAACACGACTTTACGGCGCGGCAGCAGCCAGATCAGCAGCGCTGCCAAAAACGTGATCGTCTGTGTCAAAAACGCGACATGATAACGCGGGAACACGGGGAACAGATCGATGCAGGGCAGGCGGCGAAATTCAAAACAGCGCGTCACGCCGTAATGATCCCACAGTGGCAGCGCCTGGCGCATTTCCGGCGTGTTGATTCGGCGCGGGGCGATCAGCATGACACGATAGCCCACCCCGGCTAATGCCTCGCAGTTCTGCGCGATTTGCAGGCCATGCGCTTTTTCGGTGGGCAGGCGGTTGTTCGCAATATAGATGAGATCAGGCATCGCGCATCAAGCCGGTAATCCGGTCCATCAGTCCGTCGAGTGAATGAGCCGCCAGGGCGCGTTCGCGCAGCGCTGCCCCGATGTTGGCGCGTTCTTCCGGCGAAAGTCGTAGCAGCCGCGCCAGCCGGTCCGCGAGTTCAGCCGCGCCTGCTCCTTCCGGCAGAGATAATAATGGGGCCGCATCACCCAACAGCGGCAAAAAGTCGGGATTGCCGACGATCACCGGCCTGCCTGCAAACATCGGTTCGAGTGCGGCTTTGTCGAATAACCCCACCGGGCTGAGATTCACAGCCACGGCGCAGCGGCGCAGTTGCTCGGCGATTTCGATCTGGGGGAGCGGTCCGGTCAATGTCACAGCAGGGGCGGGATCAAGCTGTTGGGCCAGGGATTCGAGTTCGGCGCGGTAGTCCGGCTCATGTTCGACGGTTCCTCCGGCCAGCACCACGCGAAACGGTGGCACATCTCCCCGCGCCAGTGCTAATGATGCTGCCCGCAGCAGCATGTCCTGTTTTTTGATCGCGGACAGTCGCGCTACCAGCACCACATCGAGCGGCGCGGCTTCGTTGTTTTTTCCGTCTGCCGGGTGGAACAAACCGGGTTCAATGCCATGCCCCAACACGGCTGTTTTTTCCGATGAGATCGGATAACTGGACGGCGCAGCGGTCAGAATCCGCGAGGCAAGACGGTGCGCGAGGCGTAGTTCGGGCGTGATCTGGCGGTGGACATACCAGAACCACAGCGGCTTGTGATAGCGCAGCGCCCAGGGGGCCGCAAACCACACATAACGCGGCATCATATGGCAGAATACGCCATCCACCTGGGGAATAATCCGGCGTAGATGATTCGTCAGCCGCCATGATTGTTCCAGCCGTCCCGCTCCTGATTCTTTGCCCATGCTGTAAGCGCGGACATTGGCGGGCAGGTCCGGCCCGGCGTTTTCCTGGCAGATCACGTCCAGGTGATCCATCCGCGCCGCCAATCCTTCTACCCAGCGCAGCATAAACCCGGTGCGCGCATCATCGGGATCGAGTTTACGGGTGATCAGCAGCCAGCGCATATTATCCCTTTGGGTGAGTGATCTCATAAGTCCGGCGGAAGGTGGCGGCAACCGCGTCTAACTGGCGGACATAATCAAAACGCGCCAGAACGTCCCGCTGCCCGGCATCACCCATCGCCCGCCGTCGTGCTGGATCGTTGAGCAGGGCCAGGATCCCCTCGCTTATGGCTTCTGGGGTATGGTCGGTCAGCAGGCCGGTTTCGTCGTGGCGCACGATCTCGCTTGATCCATCGTTGCGAGTAGTGACGACCGGCGTACCGGCGGCCAATGCCTCGACTAGCACTTTGCCGAACCCCTCATAACGCGAAGAATGGGTGTAAACCTCCGCCATCTGATAATACCCCGCCAGATTGGCATGATCCACGCGCCCGGCGAAGATCACCCCTTCGGCTTGGGCGCGCTGCACAAAGTCAGGCCGCCCGCTGAAATTGCCCACCATCAACAGGCATGTATCAGGACGCTGGGCGCGCACCTGTTCAAAAGCGGCCAACAGCAGCTCGACATTTTTGACGGCAGCGGGCTGGCCCACCCACAGAATCACCGGGACGCCGGGCGCGATCCCCAATGAGGCGCGCATCGCGGCTAACTTTTCTGGCGCGACAGGCGGCGCGAACAGGTCTACATGCGTCGGCGTGCTGAGGACGGTCACACGCTCACCAGGGATGCCCATTGCCAGATAGTGTTTTTTCTCGCCCTCGGTTAACACACGGTGCGTATCGGCGCTCCGCACCGCCAGTCTGCCGAGGCTGTGCAGCAGGCGGTTGCGTAATGGGCGCTCCGCGATCCAGTCGTGGTTGTTAAAAAATGAACTGTGATTTTGCATATCGAGCGGCAGGCCAAAACGCCACTTGAGCAGCAGCCCGACGATCCCGGTTGCGAATGGGTCTTGTGTGGTGACAAGATCGGCAGGGGCAGCGCGATGGAGCCGTGCAGCCGTGCGATAGGCGATCCAGGGAAACCCGATCGGGCGCGCATTGGCCGGGTAAACATGCAAATGCTCGGAAAAATGCCGGGGAGTCTGACGATTCGCTGCTGGGCAGTAGGTCACGATGACCAGATCGCCGATCCGCTGCGCATATTCGAGGTGGCGCTGGATCGTGTTGCCGTGTGGATCACCCAGCAGGCTGGAATCCAGGCTGATCATCAAGACCCGCATACATCCTCCAACAGCGCCAGCGTAGAATCGACCAGCGTTTCCCACTTAAAACGCTCCAACCCTTCGGCGGTGTGCGCTGCCAACCGCGCACGGGTATCGCCAGAAAAAGCTATGCGCAGCGTTTCGATCAACGCTTCCAGGTTGATATAAGGGACCAGTAGGCCGTTTTCGCCGTGCCGCACCACTTCGGGATTGCCGCCCTTGTCGCTGGCGATCACCGGTGTGCCAGCTAACAGGGATTCCAACAGCATGTGCGACAGCCCTTCGTAGCCCGAATACAAGACGGTGTAGTCCGCCGCGCGTACATAGATCGCCAGCCGGTCACGCGGGACGCGCCCCAAGAAGGTCACACGATGCGCCACTTTTTCCGATTCGGCTAACGCCCGCAGCCGGGTTTCTTCCGGCCCATCCCCCGCCACGATCAAGCGCACATCAGGGATCTGCGCCAACGCTCGAATCAGATGATCAATACCTTTCCAGGCGACCAAACGCGCTACCGCCAGCAGCAGCGGCCCCTCATCGAGATTCAGGGCGGCGCGGGCTTCGGCGAGATTGAGGGTGCTGGCAGCGGCATCTGGCTCTAGCGCGTTGTAGATCAGGCGCACCCGGTCCGGCGACGCGCCCCATCCTGTCACCATGTTATACAGGTAGCGGCTGGGGACGATGATCCGATCCATGCGCTGGACCTCGCGCGACTGTGCCGCCCGGTTCAGGCGCACCCGCAGATCGTAAGACCCGGTTTGAAAACGATCAATATCCTCACCCGGCGGAATCCAGCCTTTTCTCACGGCCCGTTCCCACGAGAGATCGCCTACCACTTTGAGAACTGACGGTTTGTTGTGTCTGCCGATCAGCGGCAGGCCCAGGCTGTTAAGGAATACCACATCGGCGCGGCGGATTTCGGGCAAGGCAGCGCGGGCATAATCCACGGTACGCAGTGGCAGCGCCCGGCGTGGAATGCGCCAAACGGGATAGGGATAACTGGCGGTTGGCGCATCTCCAAATGTCAACACGCGGACATCATGCCCGCGAGCGACGATTTCGGGGAGCAGGCGGTACAGATAGGTGGCTGGACCGCCTGATTCTGGATGAAAAATGCCGGATGCAACGAAAATCCGCATGGCTTACAGCCGCACGATGCGGGCGTTACCCTGTTTGCCTTTGGTCTTGTTGCGTGTATCCACCACTAATTGGGCATGTTTGAGGATGAAGTCAACATCATAAGCGGAATGATCCGTCACGATCACCACGCAGTCCTGCGCAGCCAGCCATTCGGCGGTCAGTTCGACACTGTGTTCTACGCTGCTAGAGAAACGCACCATCGGGCAGAACGGATCATTGAAGGTGACATGCGCGCCTTTGGCTTCCAGTAATTCGAAAATATCCAGGGCGGGCGATTCGCGCAGGTCGTCAATATCGCGCTTGTAGGCCATGCCCAACACGCCGATTTTGCAGCCCTTAACCGATTTGCCGTCATCGTTCAGCGCGTTCATGACTAGATTGATCACATAATAGGGCATCGAGGTGTTGATTTCGCTGGCGAGTTCGATAAACCGGGCGGTGTAATTCAAAGCGCGCAGTTTCCAACTCAAATAGAGCGGATCAATCGGGATGCAGTGTCCGCCCAGACCCGGTCCCGGATAAAACGGCATGAAGCCAAATGGTTTGCTGCTGGCAGCTTCGATCACTTCCCATACATCCACGCCCAGCCGGGAGCACATGATCGCCATTTCGTTCACCAGGCCAATATTCACGGCACGGAAAGTGTTTTCGAGCAGTTTGACCATTTCGGCAGCAGCCGTAGACGACACCGTAACAACACGTTCGACCGCCGGAGCATACAGTGCGGCGACGACTTCGACGCACGCCGGGGTAACGCCGCCAACAACTTTGGGCGTATTATGCACCCCATACACCGGGTTGCCGGGATCAACACGCTCTGGCGAGAATGAGACAAAAACGTCTTTGCCCACCGTCAGGCCATTTTGCAGCAGGCGCGGCACGATCACTTCGTCCGTCGTGCCGGGATAGGTCGTGCTTTCGAGGACCACCAGCAGCCCGGCGTGACAGACGGTCGCCACGGCGTCAGCGGCAGCGACCACAAAGCTCATGTCGGGGTCTTTGGTCTTGAGCAGTGGGGTGGGAACGCAAATGCTGATCACGTCCACATCGCGCAGCACATCAAATGACGTGGTGGCACGCATATGACCGCTTTTCACCAGCGGTGCCAGCCATTCGGTAGGAACGTCGGGAATATAACTCTCTCCAGCGTTGATCTTGTTTACTTTTTCTTCGAGAACATCCACCCCCACGACATGAAAACCGACGCGCGCAAACTCAACGGCGAGCGGCAGTCCTACATACCCCATCCCGATCACGCCGATTTTGGCAGTGCGGTTATGTAGGCGATCTAAAAGTTGTTGTTTATAGTCCATCTTGGCTCCATATCAACGGCTGGTTGGCATAAGGTCGGCATTTTACCGCCCCAGGCATCGTGGCTTGAGAAACGGCTCGAATTATAACTTGTGAGATGCGTCCCGCCAATGACGGTTATCAGGCGGCAAGCTGACAACAGATACGTGTGAATAAAATCACAATATGGTTGGCTCTCGCAGAATCCACCTACGCAGGCTATACTGATTCTCAATCATTCAACACATTTGAAGTACGAGGTTCACATGCGACTGGGGATTATTGGTTTGCCCAACAGCGGCAAAACGACCATTTTTAATGCACTGACCGGCAGCAGCTACCCGACTGATCCGTTTTCGTCCGGCCAGTTGGAGGTTCATACGGCGGTGGTGAATGTGCCTGATGCGCGGTTGGATCGCATCAGCGCGATCTACAAACCGAAAAAGACGACCTATGCCACTGTCACCTATACCGACATCGGCGGGTTGGATAAAGGAATCGGGCAGGGCGGGTTAAGCGGCCCCATGCGTAACGAACTTCAGCAAGTCGACGGTTTTTTGCATGTCGTTCGCGCATTTGAAGACGAAGCTGTTCCTCATCCTCAAAATACCGTCAATGCGATCCGCGATCTCGAAACCATTGACGGAGAATTTATGTTGGTGGACTTGATCACCGTCGAGAACCGGCAGGCGCGCCTGGAAGAAGAACGCAAAAAAGGCAAAGCGGCTGCCACGCCGCAGTATACCGCCGAGGTGGAACTCTTTGAGCGGCTGCACGCCCAGCTTGAAGCCGGTCTGCCCCTGCGCGATATGGACCTGACCGCCGAAGAGATCAAATCGCTGCGTGGGTATGGTTTCATGACGCTCAAACCCACGCTGGTGATCTTTAATATGGGAGACAGCGGCACCGACCCGGCGCAGAATTTGAAGTACGATCACCAGCAGGCGATTGTGATCACGCTGCGCGGTAAGCTCGAAGCCGAGATCGCCCAGTTGACCGATCCGGATGATGTGGCGATGTTTTTGGCAGAATACGAGATCGAAAAACCGAGCCGAGAACGTATCCTCCAGGTATCGTATGATCTGCTCGGCATCCAGTCGTTTTTCACGTATGGCGAAGATGAAGTACGGGCCTGGCCGGTGCGCAAGGGCGGCAGTTCATTAGACGCGGCGGCGGCGATCCACACCGATCTAGCGCGCGGATTCATCCGGGCCGAGGTGATCGCCTATAATGACTTTATGGCCGCTAACGGCAGCCTGAATGAAGTCAAAGCGCATGGCAAAATGCGCTTGGAAGGCAAAGAATACCTCGTACAAGATGGCGATATGATCGTCATCCGGTTTAATATCTAATCGAAGGGCAGGGATTATCCCTGCCCACGACATTTTTTCTTGACTCTTTTTCGACACTTTTCTGGCTGTCCATATTGGGGTCTCCATCAACTTTTCCATAGCCGTATGCCAACATGATCGAAGCTAACAGCCTTGCTAAACGCTTCAAAAAATTTGAAGCCGTCAAAAACATCTCGTTTTGCGCCTATCCCGGCGAAGTGTTCGGTCTGTTAGGGCCGAATGGCGCGGGCAAAACCACCACGCTGCGGATGCTCTCCACCGTTCTCACCCCCTCGGCGGGTACGGCTACCGTCGGCGGATTCGACATTCGAACCCAAAAAGACGCGGTACGCTCCAACCTGGGGATTCTGGTCGAGAGCGCCGGGTTATATGCCCAATCGACCACCCGCGAACATTTACGTTATGTGGGACATTTGCATGGTCTGGATGGGTCGGAACTCGAACAGCGCATCAACGGCCTGATCGAGGCGCTCGATATGCGCGATTTTGCCGACCGGCGCGCCAATGGATTTTCGCGCGGCATGATCCGCAAGGTGGTGATGGGGATGGCGCTCGTCCATAACCCGCCGAATGTGATCCTCGATGAGCCGACTCAGGGCCTCGACGTGGTGAGTACCCGCGCCGTGCGCGAGATCGTGCGGCGTTTCCGTGACGAAGGGCGCTGCGTGGTGATGAGTACCCACCTGATGGACGAAGTCGAGCGGCTGTGTGATCGTGTGGCGATCATTCATCGGGGCGCGATCCTTGAAGAAGGCACACCCGCCGAACTGGTCGAAAAATATCACGCCGACAGCCTGGAATCCGCTTTTGTGCAGATCGTGGGGACGCAGGCGTTGTTGGACGAAGCCGAACGCGAAGCCAAAGAGAAAAAAGGTCACAAACATTCATGAGATTCCGCCGCGTCTATTGGGTTGTGTTTCGTAAAGAACTGCGCGAGCTGCTGCGTGATCGCCGCTCGTTATTCTGGCTGTTCGCCCCGCCGATCATTTTGCCAGGGCTGGCGCTGTGCGCCGGGGTGTTTATCGGCACGCAAGCCTTACGCATCGTGAATGACGGGTTCCCGGTGTTGATCCAGAATGGGCAGGCCGCACCCGAACTCGTGGCCGAATTTGAGCAGGACGACTCTATGTTTATGGTAGAGCCGTTGGCTGATCCTGAAAGCGACCCGTTTG
>JACRBK010000532.1 GCA_016234525.1 Chloroflexota bacterium | reverse complement strand
CGAGTTGACAATCGCGGGGCTGGCATGTTCGGCCAGGCGGGACATAAAGTCCAGGTCGAGCAGGTCGAGTTCGCCCTCGATGTCACTTTCAAGAATGATCACGCCGATAACCCGGTTAGCGCTGAACAACGGTACAGTCAATTGCGCCACGCAGCCGGGGTAGGTCTCGTAATAATCCGGGTCCATCTGCACATCGGTGATCAACGAGGGCTGCCCGGTGCGGATCACACGCCCGACCACGCCGCGATCACCGACCAACATGGCATCACTGCCCGGCGCAAAGGGCGCCTGCGGCGGATACCCGCGCGAATGGACCAGGAACAATTCGTTGCTTTCGCGGGCGCGAATAAACATTGCCCCGGCGCTCGCCCCGCATTTGCTCGCCGCCCATTCCATCGTGATATCGACCACTTTCAGCAGGTCCAGCGTGCGGTTAAGCTCCTGGTCGATACGCTGCATCGTGTCGAGTTCTTGCACGCGCGCGGCAAGCTGTTGATCCGTCATATCGAACAGGCGCGCGTTTTCGATGGCGATAGCCGCCTGTCCTGCGAAGGTTTGCAGCAGGTCCGCGTCTTCGGGGACGAATACGCTGGCGTCGCGCTTGTTGAGAATCTGGATCACGCCAGTCGCGCGCCCGCCGACCATCAGCGGTACCGACAGGATCGCGCCGGAGCGGAACCCGCCTTCGGGGGCGGATTCGCGGGTGCCAACCACCACATCGCGCCCATTATCGCCGCCGCTGGTCGTTACCTGTTGTTCTGAGGTTGAGCGAATGTCGCCATACCAGCGTGTATCGCGGTTGGGGTCATTCACGATAATCGGTGTGCCACGCTGAATCGTCGCCCCGGCCAGCCCGGTCCCTGCCGGAAGCCGTTTGCCGATCAGGTCTTGCCCGGCCCCACCGATCACCACGCGGAATTCCAGATCGCCGCTTTCTTCATCAATCAGCAGCAGGCTGCCCGCTTCAGAGTTAAGAATGGTCACTGCGTTTTCAGTGATCAGGTTGAGCAGGCGATCCACGTTGCCCATTTCGGAGGCCAACTGGTTCGAGATTTCGTTGATCGCGGCCAACTGGCGGGCGCGTAACTGCGTTTTATCGAACAGTTGCAGTTTATCAATGGCGCTCGCGGCGAGGTTGGCAATATCCCAAAAGAGGTCTTGCTGGTCGTCGGTATAAATCGCGCCGGGCTGTGTCGTTGAGGCGACTATCACACCCAGCACACCCTCGCCGGTATCCGCCAGCAGGGGCACGCCCATCCACGCCCGCAGGTTAGGATTCTCAGGCGGCGTGTGTGGATCGCGCAGCAGCGACTCGCGTACATAATCATCGGTGCGTAAGGTCTGCCGCGAGCGGGCAATCTCGCTGATCAGGTCGCGGCCCATGCGCCAGCGCTGACCTTCTTTTTCTTGCAGACGATCTTCGCCCTGGTTATAGAACACATAATACAGTTCGTCGGTGTTCAGGTCGCGCAGCGCGATGTAAAAACACGGTGCATCGATCACACGCAGGGTTTGCGCATAGACCAGTTCGAGCAGCGTATCGAAGTCGATGGCAAAGTTCAGCGCGCGGCTCACCTGGCTCAACACGTCCTGCACGCGCACGCGGCGCTCCAGGTCGTCTACGGCCTGGGCGCGTTCTACCGCCAGCGCGATCTGATCGCTCAGACTTTCGATAAACCGGATGTCCTCATGCACATACGGGACGCCGTTTTTGCGCGGGCCGACCGCCAAAAAGCCGTTCAGCACCTTTTGGCCGCGCAGCCCCACGATGATCGGCGCGCCCAACAGGGCGACGCGCGCCCGGTCGCTGATCACATCCAGCGGCAGCGGGCGGCCTTCCAACAGGTCCAGCACTGACGCGCGCTCGCGCAGATAACGCACGAGGCCGCTTTCGGAAACAAAGGTCACGTCGGTGATAAGCTGTCCGGTTGTCGGATCGGGCTGCGGACGATATTCATAGATGACAATATCGCGCACAAACAAGATCATGTGCGTGGGGGAGAGCGTTTTGTCCAGTGTGTTTTGGATCAGCCGGGTCACATCCGCGAGGCTGACTGCCTGTGTCACATCCCGCGAGAATTTTTCCAGGTAGGTCTGATATTGGCGGCGGGCGCGGAAATACACCGCATCAATCGCGCGCTGCAACAGGGCGCGCAGCGGATTAAAAGTGATCGCCACCACAAAGATCGCCGTAAAGATCAAAAGCGGGCTGAGCGCCGTATCGCGCGTATTGCGCCCGACGATTACCGCAATCGCCGCCACGATCAGCCAATAACTCAGCGTCATCAAGGCCAACATCGCGCCGTAAAGGGTCGTTTGAGTGATCACCCGGTCGGTATCGACCAGTCGGAATTGCAGCGCCGCATACAGCGCCGCAAGCGGGAACAGGATCGGCAGCACTTGCGCCAACACGATGATGGCAGAATTGGGTTGATCGCCAAACAGGGCGACACCAAACCACAACACCAGCGGGATCAACATAGGCGTCTGGCCGATGACGATCATGGTGCTTTGGTTGCGCGCAATCGGCGAGGCAGAGCGGGATCGCCGCCAGCCCATTGTCCCTAACAAGATCAGGTTGCCGGCAATCATCGTCCCCAATGCCAGCACATACGCCGCCTGGTTGAGGTTGGAATCACCTGAACGGAACAGCGCAATGCTGGCCCCGCCCAATGCCAGGGCCACGATCACGGGGGACCAGAACCAGACCGGCATTTGTTGGGCAAACGCAAAACGGTAGGGGAATTCCAGCGCCAGGACGATGGCTAACCCCGCTCCTAAGCAGGTAAACGCCAGCCAGGCCCAGGTGAAGCGGTAGGTCGTCACGGTGTCGAAACGCCCAGCCAAAAAGACCGAGAGCAGGGCGGCAACCATCGTGATATACCGAATATTCGGCGAGTCCCACTGCCGCCAAAAAACGCCCGCCGCCACGAGCCACAGCCCAACCCCAGATAACCAGCCCAGGCCGAAATAGCCCATGAGGTCACCCAGAGGCATTTGATTCAGCCGGGTATACATACCACAGCGGCGCAGGCCCGGCGCATCCGGCACATCGGCGCAGTGCGCGCCGACGGGCTTTTCAACGCTGACCGAATCGTCGCGCAAGAAACTGATAGTGATACGCTCGCCGACACTGCGCTCGGACAGCAGCTCGTTCAGCTTGGGGATTCGTTCGCCCACTGCCAGCGTGCCTAGTTCAACCCCCTCGAACCGGTCCAGACGATCCCCGGCGAGCAGTTCGGACTCGACCATGCCCCAGTCATCACCGATCAACGTCCCGTTGCCGGTAATTTCAAGGTTGCGCAGCGTTAAAAACCCAATGAACGGCTGGTTATACCATTCCAGGGCGGTATAGGCGTAGGCGATCAGCAGCACCCCGGAGACGATTAACGTGATCAGGGTTAACCCGATCAAGAGTCCCTGAGTTTGGATACGCGGAACAGAAGATGAAGATTGCATTGCACCCGCTCCGACCAGACCAGCGTCGAGATTTGATTTTGCCTGCATTGTAGCACACAAACGGCGATTGCACCCAATCGTGGTAAAATAACGGGCGTTGAGATTATCTTGGTTAAGGGAACCTTCCATGAGCCGTATTTTTATTAATTACCGTCGCCAGGACAGTGAAGGTTATGTCGGCCGCCTGTATGATCACCTGGTGCAGCATTTCCAGCGCGAAGATGTGTTTATGGACGTGGACGACATCAAACCCGGCGCCGACTTTGTGCAGGTGTTGGAAGATGCCGTCGCCGCGTGTGATGTGTTTCTGGCGGTGATCGGCCCGCTGTGGCTGGACGTGGCCGACAGCGCCGGAAAGCGGCGGCTGGACCAGTGGAATGATTACGTGCGGATCGAGATCGCCACCGCGATCAAACACAACAAATTGGTGATTCCCGTCCTGGTTGGACAGGCGTTGATGCCGTCGCCGGGTGATCTGCCCGAAGATCTGATCACGCTCTCCCGCCGCAACGCGATTGAACTCAGCCATCCTCGGTTTACCTATGATATGCAGCGGTTGGTCCAGGCGATCAAAGAGGCGGCTCCGGCCAACCCGTCCTTTAAACCAGTGGACTCGATGGTGAATATCCGCAAAGAAGCCGAACTTAAAGCGCTGCGGCTGGAACTCGTCGGCGCGACGGAATCGCCGCTGTACAAGTTCCGGGTCGAAAACCGGCTGTTCCCGGTGTTAGGCGGGGGTAATCCTGATGCGAATATTCTGTTTATCGGGCAGGCGCCGGGCAAAGACGAAGCGGCACAGGGCGTTCCTTTCATTGGGCCGTCGGGCGAAGTGTTTGATCAGATGTTGGCGGGGATCGGCCTCAAACGTGAGGCGGTGTATGTGACCAACCTGCTGCTGGACACCATGCCCATCAAGCGCGATCCGCTGCCGGAGGAGATCGCGTTTTATTCGCCGTTCATCGACCGGATGATTGACATCATTCAGCCCGCCGTGATCGTCACGATGGGCGGGTTTGCGTCGGACTATCTGCTTAAGAAGCTTGATTTGCCGGAGAAAAAGCAGAAGATCAGCCAGCTTCACGGCAAGCTGATCAAAACGCAGATGCCCTATGGCGAAATTCATGTCATGCCGCAGTATCACCCGGCGGTGGTGTTGTATAACCCCAGCCAACGTGAGGTCGTCAAGAAAGACTTTGAGAAGCTGAAGCTGTTCGTCTAAATAAGCGCAGCGAGCGGGGGTAATGCCCCGCTTTTTAATAAAGTGAGAGTCCAAAGGAAGGAGATAGTGGTTGTGAGTAAACGTGGTTGGTCGGCTGGCTTGAGTTTATGGATAGGGATGGCCTTGTTTGCCGCTGTCGCGCTGCCGGTTTCAGTGGGGGCGCAGCCTGATGGGATCGTTCAGGAGGGGCTTACCCCGGTCATTATCGACACTGATATGGCGCTGGATGACTGGATCGCTATTCTCTATTTGCTGCAACGCCCCGATCTCGACATTAAGGCGCTGACCGTGACCGGCACGGGGGAAGCGCACTGCAAACCCGGCATGAGCAACGCCCAACATTTGTTGGCGCTGGGCGGGAAGCCCGAAGTTCCGGTGGCGTGTGGGCGCGAAACCCCGTTACAAGGTGATCATGTTTTCCCTCTCGATTGGCGTAATGGGATGGATTCGATGCTCAGCCTGCCGCTGCCGGCCAACACGACTCCGCTGCCAGAGATCACCGCAAACGACTTGATCGCTTCGGTGTTAAACGAGTCGCCAGAGCCGGTCACGATAGTGACTCTCGGCCCGTTGACGACCCTCGGAGAGTTGTTAGAGGCACAACCCGGCCTGATCGATCACATCAACATGATCTATATCATGGGCGGGGCGGTGAATGTGCCGGGCAACCTGTTGGGTTTTGCCGGGGAGAATACTACCGCCGAATGGAATATCTATATCGATCCCCATGCCGCGAATCTCGTGCTGGCATCGGGCGCGCCGGTGACACTGGTCCCATTGGATGTGACCAATACAGTGCCGATCACCTGGGACTTTTATCGTCAGTTCCAACATGATCGCCAAACGCCGCAGGCCGATTTTGTTTTTCGCGCGTTGTCCAAAAATCGCTGGTTTTTGCGCCAGGGCGGCTATTATTTTTGGGACCCGTTAACGGCAGTGATCGCAGCCGATGCGAGTATCGCCGTGATCGAGCCGCAGACGATTCGTGTGATCGAAGACGAAGGCCCCGAATCAGGCCGCACCCGGATCGATCCGGCAGGCAGCCCCATGGGCATCGCGACCCAGGTCGACGGCGAACGGTTTGGCGCGACGCTGCTCAATGTTCTCAATGGGCGCGCCGTCGATGCCCCGCTGCCCGACGTGCTTATCTCTGCTGAGGAAATGCAGCGCAATAAGGGTATTGTCTTACGCTGGTATACCGAGGTTTGGGGGAAGGCGGAAACGTTGGTGGCGGATCAGTTAGCCGCTAGGGACTATGTGATTCACTCCAACGCGGATAATCTCGACCTGGCTCAACTTTTAGGGTCAATCGAGCAGATTCATACCGCGCTGTCCGACATAGAAATCTCGGTTGATGTGGTCGCCGCTGAGGGGGATCGTGTAGCGACGATGATCGTGCTACGCGGCCTGCATACCGGGACATCTCCTGAGGGTGTTTTTGCTGTCGAGCCCACCGGAAACGAAATTACTTTCCGTATGAACGTGGTCAGTTATCTGGTCGATGGCGAACTGGTTGAGGAATGGGTCACTTTCGATATGATGGGGCCGTTGATGATGATCGGGTATTTGCCCGCGCCTTAACTGGCGGGCGTGATTCCCTCACTATCTATTGCCTCATCCCAATAAAAATCGGGTAACAGGGTTTTTGTAGGGGCACCCCAATGCACTTCGAGGAAATAATCGGGTTATGTTGAGGGTAAAAGTCAAATACGGCCTCACCCCCTACCCCCTCTCCAACTGGGTTGGAGAGGGGACCGCAGCCGACCCTTCTCCCCCTTTCTCTGCGCAGCGGGGAAAGGGGGCCGGGGGGATAGGGGTAAATCCGCATGACCTGATCAATTAGTAAAAGTGCATAGCCCTGCCCTGGGCGACGCGGCGCCTCGCCCCTACAAAATCAACGTGGACTAACCAGGAGAGGGAAAATTTTCCTGTTGGGCATTGGATAACAGATGTTGCTAGTATCTCAAACATTGGGTTATTCCGTTGAGAAAACGGGTGGGATTCGGCTCTATGTTTGAATCACTTGCTTCTGGCACCATCGTCGTTACCGCACTCCCGATTGCCTTAATCGCGGTGTTTTTCGCGGTGCGGGCGCTTTCCAGCCAGCGGCAGGTAAGAGCAACCCGCGCGTGGCCCACTGTTGATGGGCGTGTCCTCTCATCTGGCGTAGAAGCACGCCGGAGCCGATCCGGGAGTGGTCACAGCACATCCTTTTATCCCGCCGTCGTTTACGAATATGTCGTCAACGGGCAGCGCTACATGAACAATGTCGTCAATCCCGGCCAGCCTATCGGGATTGGGTTTCGCGGCATGGTGGAAAAAAAGGTCGCGCGTTACCCGGTCGGAAATGCCGTACCGGTCTACTATAATCCGCAGAATCCGGGCGAGTCGGTGTTGGAAACCAGCGCCACCGGCGCAAACCGGGTGATGTGGTTCATCGTGGCCTTCATTGTGCTGATGCTGATCTGTACCCTGGTGTTCACCGTTGGAATGATGAGCGTGGTGGATAAGATGATCTCACCCTTTGGATAGTCCCCCAGCACGCGGCAAGCTCTACCCGCTCGAAGCGTCTGTTTATCGTCTCGCTCCTTAAGACGCTTCGTTATGCCGCTTGATTCTACAAAACCATCGTACTTGCGATCCTCTAAGACCTACGTTTTTTCACCGAGTTTGTCCTTTTCGCGCCGGGGAATGATCGTGCGCCTGAATAAAAGCCAGAGCAAAAGCCGTAGTACCTCTCCGGGGAATATTTTGTTACAATGGCGCGCAAAACGACGGAACCGACGGCATGAACCAGAGCAGAGATCACGATATTCGAACCATCCGGGCGCGCAAGGATTTCCGCTGTTATGGGATGGGACTGGGAATCATCCTGCTCGATGATGTGTATCCCGGTTTCCCCGGCGATGTTCGTAATGCCAGCGCCTACCCGTTCCCGATCCAGTATGAGATCGCTGAGGGAGTCGATATTCCCGCGCTGGTCACGGCAGAGGACAAATCGCCGTGTCTGCCGCCCGTCGTGCGCGCCGCGCAGAAATTGCAGCGCATGGGCTGCCGCGCGATTGCCGCCGAGTGTGGCTATTTCGCCTATTTCCAGCGCGAATTAGCGTCCAGTGTGGATGTTCCGGTATTTAGTTCGGCGCTGCTGCAAGTGCCGATGGCCCAGCAGTTGATTGGCCCGGATCGCGTCGTCGGAATTTTGATGGCCCAAAAGCAGTTTGTCACCGCGCGCCATTTAGAGTCTGTCGGAATCCGGCCCGGCACCAATTATGTGATCGGCGGCGCGATGGATGAAGGGCGCTGCGAGGAATTTGATCACCTGTGGACGAAAGAACGCCGCACCAATCCGCCAGCCGCCGATTATGACAAAGCGAAAGCCGAGTTTGTGGCGGAGGGCGTGCGATTTTATCAACAGTATCCGAAAATGGGCGCGATGGTGCTGGAATGCACCGGATTTTCGCCGTTTGCACGCGCGCTCCAACACGAAATTCAGATCCCCGTGTTTAGTTGGGGAACCTTGCTCGATTATGCCTATTCCGTCGCTGCGCACCGCGATTATTACGGACACGTATAGGAGATGCAAATGTCAAACAACCAACCGGACGGCTACCTCGCTCTTCCCCCTGCGGGCACGGGACCCGGTGTACTGGTCCTTCATGCCTGGTGGGGGTTAAACGACACTTTGAAGGCTTTCTGCGCGCGATTGGCTGAAGCCGGTTTCGTCGCCTTCGCCCCAGACCTCTATCATGGCAAGGTGGCGGATACTATCCCCGGAGCCGAAGCCCTCGGACAGGCGCTCGACGCCAACCACCTTCAGGCCGAGGCCGAAATCGCGGCGGCAGCCCTGTTTCTTAACGAACGTGCTTGACAAGCCGAGCGCGGCCTTGCCGTGATTGGCTTCTCATTGGGTGCCTATTACGCGCTCGACCTCGCCGCCGCACATCCCGAACATATCCGATCTGTCGTGCTCTTTTATGGTACTGGCCCTGCTGATTTCAGCCGCTCGAAAGCAGCCTACCTCGGTCACTTTGCCGAGAATGATGAGTTTGAGCCGCCATCCAATGTCAACGAACTGGAAGAATCCCTAAGGAGTGCGGGTCGTCCGGTGACGTTCTATCATTACAGCGGCACGGGGCACTGGTTTTTTGAACCTGACCGTGTGCAAGCTTACCACCAGGCGGCAGCGAGCCTGGCATGGGATCGAACCCTGGCCTTCCTGAAGATGCCTCCACCGTCCGGCGAGGGGTAAAACTCATCTGCTACCGCCGTCGGCGAATAATATTTCTCTTATCCGTGTCTATGCAAGTTCAAAGAGTAATCACTTTATGGCGAAGTCAATCAAACAACTCAAACAAGAATGGGAACAGAGCACGCTCAACAAAATGCTGAGCAAGTTTCCCGAACGCAAAGCGCAGTTCACCACCTCGTCCGATATTCCGTTAGAGCGTTT
>JACRBK010000531.1 GCA_016234525.1 Chloroflexota bacterium | reverse complement strand
GGACTATTGCCATTGCTTACTACATCGAACTGAGGAAAACCTGAGATGGAACAAACTGTGCGCGATGTGCTGGCCTACCTGTTTATGTTGATGGGTACAGGCTTTATCCTGGTCGCTGGCCTGGGAATTCTGCGAATGCCCGATCTGTTCTTACGCATGTCGATGACCACCAAAGCCTCTACAATTGGCGTTGGCTCGCTGCTGGTAGCCTGTATGATCTATTTTCCTGATGGCGCAAGCGTAGCCAAAGCATTTTTGATCATCATTTTTATTATGCTGACATCCCCCGTCTCCGCGCACATGATCGGGCGGGCCGGGTACTATGATCGAGATGTACAGTTATGGCACCTCACCCATACTGATCAGCTTAAAACAGTGAGCGTAGAAAAACAATCGGAAATGGGAGCTATCGAATCAGCCGAGGGATTGATCTCAGGCTAAGCCGTCGAAAGTAAAAAAAGGGCGCGGTAAGCGCGCCCTTTCAAAAATCATTCACAGAGAAGTCCTACGGCGCAAAACGCAGCACGGTTCCGCTATAATCCACCAGGTAGAGTTCACCGGCTTCATCCTCAGCAAACGAGCTGATGCTGCGTCCAGATTCCAGCGAAACTTCAGTTTGCCAGTTCCCAGCCTCATCCTGTTTTGCCGTCCAGATCGTGCCGGTACACCAGTCCCCATAGAAGTAGTAGCCCTGCAAACCGGCGATCTGCTCGCCTCGATAAACATATCCGCCCGTTACTGAACAACCGCCGCCGCCATGGCTGTATTCCAGGATAGGCGCGACGACATCGGACGCAGGCTCAGCACCGGAATAAACGTCTGTGCCTTCATAGGCGTTCCAGCCGTAATTCTCACCGCCAGGGCTGGCCGCCGGTTGGAAGTTGATTTCTTCCCATTCGCCTTGCCCGACATCACCGCTGTACAGGTCGCCAGTAGCACGATCAAAACTGAAACGCCAGGGGTTGCGCAGTCCCCATGCCCAGATTTCGGGGCGGGCAGAATCACTGGTCACAAACGGGTTATCGGCAGGGATCACATATCCCGTTTCGACATCTACTCCCACCCGCAAAATCGATCCCAACAGGGTAGCAAGATTCTGCCCGTTGCCCTCAGGATCGCCCCCCGAACCGCCGTCGCCTAAGGCGATATAGAGATAACCATCAGGCCCGAAAGCCAGATGCCCGCCGTTGTGATTGGCAAAAGGCTGTTCAACATACAGTATCTGCGCGGCGCTGGCAGGATCGGCCAGATCAGGATCATCAGCAGACACGGCATACCGCGCTACGACGGTATTCCCATCACGATCCGTATAATTGATAAAAAATAAGCCGTTTTCGGCATAATTGGGGTGAAACGCCAACCCCAACAATCCCCGCTCGGTATAGTCAGAACCCAGCGCCGCCGGGCTGACCAGGGTTGACACATCGAGAAAAGGCGCACTCAGTTTTACGTCATCTTTGAGAATCCAGATTTTGCCGCCCTGTTCCACGACAAACAGCCGCCCTGATCCATCTCCGGCGTGAGTCAGGTAGATCGGGCGCGAAAAACCGCTGGCGACAGTCACCAACTGGTAGGGTGCAGGTTGAAGCGCCTGCCGTTGTTTGGGGCGTTCGTCGTTCATTTGATCATACGACCATACCGCCGCTATAGTCAGCAGCGGCGTCAGGAGAAGTGCAAAAAGCAGCATTCGTTTCTTCATGGGGTTTAACCTCACTGTTTATCTCTAACGATCTTATGTTCCCCTTACTGATCATAAAAAAAGCCCGGCTCACATGGCAACGTTCTCATCTTTTTCTCATTTGTGGAACTCTTCACGAAAGTGATTTCTGACACTATAAACATAGACATGCTCCACTGGGGAACCCGCGCTGAGATTGATACGCTAAAGAAGAAGGACATTTGTCTTTTTTTTCGGCATGGTGAAAGTGTTTCGCAACCTAGCCTTAGCTGGAGTAGCCCATGAGTCTTTACATACTGTCTAAGGAGAAGTTGCCTGAATTTGTCAAAGCTTTACAGGCGAAGTTTCGCGTCGTCGGCCCGGTGCGCACCGAAACCGGGTATGAGTTCGATGACATTACCGACCCTGAACAGCTTCAACTAGACTATTCGACAACCATACTCCCCCCAAAAAAATATTTCTTGCCTCAGCACGAAGTTTTATTTCAATTCCACAGTGGACCTAATGGCAAAGGCAACAAACATCTGGAACTCCGCCCTATCTACCAGGATGTTCAGCCCACCGTGATTTTTGGCGTGCATACCTGTGATATGAACGGAATTATGCTGTACGACAAAGTGTTCGCCGAAGGTTTCCGTGATGAACATTATATGGAACGGCGCGCTCAGATCTACATCATCGGGATCGAATGTCTGCATCCGTGTGATGAGGCTTCCTTCTGCAAGGATATGGGAACACTGACCGCCCCGCCGATCTATGATCTCCATATGACCGAGATGGATGGTCATTACCTGGTGGATACGGGGACCGAAAAAGGCGAGCGGCTGCTTCAAGAGAATCTCTATGTCCAGATGGCCCAGAAAGAAGACATTCAACGCCTGGGGCAGTTGTTGTCGGCCAAGTGGCCGCGCTTTCGTATGCGTCTCAAAGTCAGCAAAGATCAGACTCCTTCGCTGCTGGCCCTGGGTTATAAGGCCAAAATTTGGGAACAACTGGGTGATCGCTGCCTGGCGTGTGGGTCTTGCACGAATGTTTGCCCCACCTGCTTCTGCTTCGATGTAGAAGACAGGATGGACATCAATATGCAAGACGGCGAACGCGCGCGCGTTTGGGATTCGTGCCAACTGCGCGAATTTGCTCTGGTTGCCGGTGGACACAATTTCCGAGGTAAAAAGTCGGAACGTGTACGCCACCGTGTAATGCGTAAGGGCAAATACATCAAGCAGGTGCATGGACTGTTGGGCTGCACCGGGTGTGGACGCTGTGAACGGGCCTGTCTGGTGAACATCACCATTCCCGCCACGATCAACGGTCTGCACGACGAAATGCAGTTAGAATCGGGCAGCTAACAGGGAGATCGCCTTATGTATGCTACACCACTGATTAATCAAAAAACGACCCTGACGCCGCGATCCTACGATGGGCACACCTCTATTTTTTTACCCACCGTCGCCACGATCACCGACATCAAGACTGAAACGCGGCTGGAAAAAATCTTCACCATTCGCCTGCCTAATGGACAGAACCTCGGCCAGATTCCCGGCCAGTTTGTCATGGTTTCTATTCCTGGAGTAGGTGAAGCTCCGATCAGCATCATGTCGTCACCGAGCCGCACGACGGACACGTTCCGGCTGTGCATTCGCAACGCGGGCGATTTGACCAACGTGATCCACACCTTGCAGGTGGGCGACGAGATCGGAATTCGCGGCCCATTCGGGCGCGGTTTCCCCTGGGAAACCTTCTTCGGAAAAGATATGCTGATCGCTCCTGGCGGCCTGGGGCTTGCTCCGGCGCGCTCGCTGATCGATCAGATTATTGACCACCGTACCAACTTCGGGCGGCTGATCATCCTCTATGGTTCGCGCAACCCTTCCGAACTGCTCTTCCGCGATGTCTTGGCCGAGTGGGAAAAACGGGATGACGTGGAACTAATGGTCACTGTCGACCGGCCCAATGATACCTGGACCGGCAAAGTAGGTGTAATCACCACGTTGTTCGAACATGTCCAGATCAACCCCTTTAACACTGTCGCAGTTACTGTCGGCCCGCCGATCATGTACCGTTTTGTCACGATGGAACTCTTGGGTAAAGGGCTGAACCCCGAACAAATCTGGATGAGTTTTGAACGCCGGATGAAATGCGGCGTCGGCAAATGCGGCCACTGCCAGGTGAACCACCGTTATACCTGCCAGGATGGGCCATCGTGGACTTATGCAGAAGCGTTAGCTTTTGAGGAGGCGCTCTAATGCCCGCAAAACCCAAAATCGCCTTCTTTGACTTCACAAGCTGTGAAGGCTGCCAGCTTACCATTGTGGACCTGCTGCAAACACATCTCGGCCTGCTCGATCTGGTCGAAGTTGTGCAGTGGCGCGAAGCCAAAACCGAAAAAGGCGAAGATTATGCCATTGCCTTTATCGAAGGATCGTGCAGCCGCGCCAGCGATGAAGCCCGCCTCAAGCAGATCCGCGAACGGGCGCAGGTCGTGGTCGCCCTGGGGGCGTGCGCGCACCTGGGCGGTGTCAACACCATGAAAAACCGCTGGGTGATGGAAAATGTCCAGACTTACGTTTATGGCAAAGACGGCCAGAACGCTTACGAAACTTATCCGGCCCGGCCTCTCTCGGCGGTGATCAAGGTAGACGCGGTTATTCCCGGCTGCCCGATTGACCGTCACGAATTTCTGCGTATTGTGCAGCAAATGCTCCAGGGTCGCACACCCAAACTGCCCGACTATCCGCTGTGTGTCGAATGCAAACTGTCGGAAAACTCCTGCTTGAACAAACACGGCAAACCCTGTCTTGGCCCGATCACCCGTGCTGGGTGCGACGCCATTTGCCCCACCTACGGCGACGGCTGCGAAGGCTGCCGGGGTTGGGCGACCGAGGCCAACTTTGTCCACATGCGCGAAATTCTGCGTGGGCATGGTCTGAGTGATTATGAGATTGATATGAAGCTGACCATGTTCAACCATTACCAGATGCACGAGTTGGGGGCAAAAGCGCCGCTGACCACGTCCACCACCGAAAACGTTCCTCTGCCCACATCCAAGTTCTCAGCGCCGCAGGAGGACTGACATCTATGACCGAAAATATCAAAGTCAATGTCCACCACGTCACCCGTGTCGAGGGACACGGCAACATTGTTGTGGATGTGCGTAACGGCACCCTGGAACAATGTGAACTTCAAATTGTTGAATCGCCGCGTTTCTTTGAGGCGATGCTGCGTGGACGGCCCTATGATCAGGCGTCACACATCACCAGCCGTATCTGTGGTATCTGCGCCATCGGCCACGCGACCGCCAGTCTGCGCGCCACCGAACGCGCCTTGCAGGTCCAGCTCAGCGAACAAACGGTTCTGCTGCGTAAACTGGCCTTTCATGGCGAAATGCTCGACAGCCATGTTTTGCACGTCTACATGCTGGTTGCGCCCGACTTTCTCGGCGTCGGCAGTGTGATCCCGCTCGCTGCCAGCCATCCTGAGGTGGTCAAACGGGCGCTGCGCATGAAGAAATTCTCCGGCGACCTGTGTCAGGCATTGGTAGGGCGGCACACGCATCCTATCGCTATGACGGTGGGCGGATTCACACATTTCCCGAAAGTGCAGGAACTTATAGAACTGCGCCAGCGCGCCGCCGATTTGATCGCGGACGTAGACGCGACCGTTGAACTGTTCGGCACGCTGCCCTGGCCGACCTTCGAGCGCGAGACTGAATATGTGGCCCTCGTCCAACCGGACGAATACGGCTTCATCGATGGCATGATCGGCAGCACTGACGGTTATACCCTACCCATTGCAGAGTACCGCAAAGTCACCAATGAGCGGCTCAACTCGCACTCTACCGCCAAACATACCGCGTTCAACCGTGAGAGTTATATGGTGGGGTCATTGGCGCGCTTTAATCTGAAGCACCAACAACTGCTGCCGCGCGCGCAAGCCGCTGCCGAACACCTGGGACTCAAAGCGCCGTGTTACCGGCCTTTCATGAACAGCGCCGCGCAGGTCGTCGAGATCGTGCAGTGTTTTGATGACACGATCCGCCTGTTGGATTTGTTGATCGAACGTGGGATTCAGTGGGAAACCCCGGCCCCAGTGACCTTGAGTCCTGGCGCGCGCGGGGCCGGATCGTGCGACGTTCCGCGCGGTATCCTGTTCCATGAATACCAGATCGGTGAAACAGGGCTGATCGAAGAAGCGAACTGCATCATCCCCACCGGGCAAAACCTGGGTAATGTCGATCGGGATATGCGGGCGCTGGTCCCCACGCTGCTCAATGAGCCACAGGACCAAATTCGGCTTAAAATGGAGATGCTCGTTCGGGCCTATGACCCGTGCATCTCGTGTTCAACACACTTCCTGAACGTCTCTTTCGTTGGGGAGTAGTGCCAATAACCGGCCAATCTTTATGCCAGGTGACGCGCCGTTATCTCAACCCTCCACGCTGATCCTGGGCGTCGGTAACCCTCTGCTGGCCGATGACGCGGTGGGGATCCTGGTGGTGCAGCAGCTTTTAGCCCACCACGATCTCCCATCTCATGTCACGGTCATCGACGGGGGAACCGAGGGAATCGGGTTAATCCCGGTTATGGAGCCGTATCACCGGGTGATCCTGGTCGATGCGGTGATGATGGGATTGCCCGCCGGGACGATCCGGCGTTTTACCTGGCAAGAGGTCCGGCTGACCGGCCACGAACAGACGCTCTCACTCCACCAATCCGACCTGACCGGCGCGCTGCTTTTGGCCGAAACGTTGAACAGCCTCCCCGCTGAGGTTGTCATTTATGGCGTTCAGCCGCAAAATACAGGCTGGGATCAACCCCTGAGCCAGGCCGTTGAACGCGCTTTACCGGCTCTGATCGATGCCCTGCTGAAAGAAGTCAGGAGTAATTAACCCATATGGCAAAAAAAATTCTAATCATTGACGATGATCCCGATGTCGTTTTTGCGCTGCGGATGCCGCTGGAAAGCAGTGGTTACGAAGTGCATGATGCTCATTCGCAAGAAACCGGGCTGGCTGCGGTAGACACAGTTAAACCAGATGCCATTATTCTGGATGTGATGATGGATACGCATACTGCCGGTTTCCAGTTGGCGCAAAAGCTGCATGGCCCTACCGCCAAAGAGGAACACCGCCAGATTCCGATCTTGATGCTCACTTCCGTTCACCAAACTACCCCGCTGCGCTTTGGCCCAGACGAAGACTATCTGCCGGTGGATGATTTCATCGAAAAACCGGTTGATCCTAAAGTGTTGATCGGCAAGCTCGAAAAAGCACTCAAGAAATAGACTTTTGAACGGGCGCGTGCGCCGCAAACCAAACAGTTCTTTTTTGTGCGAGGCATTCGATGAGTACCTTCCCATCTGCTGATCCTGCTCGTACCGCAGAACCCCGTGCCTTGCAGCCCTCGTTTGAAGAACTGAGCCAAAACTCCCGGCTGCTCATCCGCCTGCGATGGGTAGCCGGTTTTGGTATTATCTCTGGTACTCTCTTCGCCAAAATTGCGCTTAAGACCGATCTACAAATTCTGCCGCTGCTGCTCACTGGATTGATCGTGTTAGGTTATAACAGCCTGCTGGCACGAGCCTCGTACACGACCGCCAGCCAGAATGAACGAACGCTCCGCCGCGCCCAACAGATCGCCTGGGGGCAGATTATCCTCGACTGGTTGGCGATGACGATCCTGGTGCATTTTACAGGTGGGATCACCAGCCCGGCACTGATCTATTTTGTGATTCATGCGGCGCTGTCCGGCACGATCTTATTACCCTGGCAAACACGCAGCCTGACTCTGCTGGCGATCTTGATCGTCAGCGGATTAGCACTGCTCGAACGCGCCGGGTTGATCCCACACGTTGGAATTGATGAACTGGGGCTGGATGATAACTTGCACCAGAACACGACCTATATGTTGGCTGTCGTGTTTTTTTTCGGAACCACGCTGCTTACCCTGTCCGAACTGGTGACGTATATAGCCCAGCGTCTGCGCCAGCGTGAAGAGCGCATCCGCCAGCTTTATGAAGCGCGAGCCACCTTTGTACGAGTCGCTACTCACGAACTACGCGCGCCGCTGGCTGCTGGGCTGTCACTGATGAAAAATATCGAGCAGGGCTACGCAGGCGAATTCACCGACCAGCAGGGGGCGATTATCCAGCGTGTGATCATCCGCCTGGACGGGTTACGCACGCTGATTGATGATCTATTGACCCTGGCGGTCAGCCGCGAAGCCAGCACCGCGCAGGCCCCGCTGGAGCCAGTCAGCATTCGGGCAATGTTAGACAAAATGATTGAGCGTGAAGCTCCCCAGGCTGAACACAAAAAACTGGTGCTGGATTGTCATCTGTCAGACGAGCCAGGAATCACCTTAGCCGGGGACGTGGGGCTGCAAATCATCTTTGGCAACCTGTTAAACAATGCCGTCAAATATACGCCCGAAGGGGGGCGGGTAGAGATCGAATATACCGTCGTTCGCATGTCACGCGCTGGAAGCGCCGTGATCAAGATCGCCGATAGTGGGATCGGCATCCCGATCAAAGACCTGCCCAATATTTTTAACGAGTTTTTTCGGGCGCAAAATGCCAAGAATGCCCAGGTATCAGGAACGGGGATTGGTCTGGCAACGGTAAAAACCCTGGTAGAACGTTATAAAGGAAACATCAACCTGGAAAGCGAAGAGGGCAAGGGAACGACCGTTACAGTGTCGCTGCCACTTGCCCCCAAACAATCGCAGAACTAAAACTTGAGCACATCGCCGATCTTCACCCGGTCGAGCAAACTGACCGGCGCTTCGATCAAGTAACGAGCAGGTTTAGCCGGAAAATAGGCCGGACGCCAGGGCTTTGCCAGTTTAGCATCGACCACACGCCCATCATCATCCAACCATACAGCAGCAATCGCAAAAAACATGAAAAACATGTGGATCGATGTTTGCGACTTGCTCGCCCGCCCGAACACAAATAGCAGACCTTCGTCTTCCGGCAGACTGGGCCGCAGCATCAGCCCTCGGAAGTGACACCAGAAATTCTGGCACCATTTAACCCTTGCCAGCACCACGGTTCCGGTGCTGGCCTGTGTCAGCGTTCGCCAGTCGGCCATTATGGGACGACCAAAACCTGGCCAGGGAAAATAAAATTCGGGTTAAAGATACCGTTGGCTCGTGCCAACACATCCCACGTCAGGTTATAACGCAAGCTGATACGGAACAGGTTTTCACCCGGTTGGACGACGTGCGTCCCTGGACGAGTGACAGGGGGTACTGCCGTCGGGATCTTGGTCGCGGAAGGAGCCACCGGAGTCGGTGTAACGGGCGGCTGGCCTGCTCCTGGCACGCGGAGCGTTTGTCCCGGCATGATCAAGTTCGGATTCAAAATGTTGTTCAACTGAGCGAGAGTCGCCACCGTGGTGTTAAAACGACGCGCCAGAGCGAACATAGTATCGCCTGACTGCACCGTGTAGGTTCCACTGACAGGGATAGAACCACCACCCGCTTGAGTCGGCACAGGTGTGAAGGTGGGCAGGGGATTCTGTCCGTCACGTACCGGCACCACCAGAGTTTGCCCAATGCTGAGATATCCAGCATTTTCCAAACCGTTCACTTTTACAATCGCATCTACTGTGCTGTCGAACCGCAGCGAGATACCCCAAAGCGTATCGCCTGCCACCACCTGATAAACCACTGAGCCGGTAAAATCATCGGGCAGGGGTGGTTTAGGGGTAGGGGTGGGCACAGCAACCGTCGCGACCGAGGTCGGAACGGGAGTGATTGTCCCTTCCTGAGTTGGTTCGAGAATATCAGGCGTCGGTGATGCGACCGGGGTATTCGTCGCAACCGGGCCGGTTCCCACCACAAGCAGCGCCGCATCATCGAGATAAATATTGGTTGTCCCGACAAATCCCTTCGGAGCCGAACGAACAAAAACAGTAACAGCAGTCCCCTGTGACCGTGCCGTGACCGAAAGTTCGCGGTACTGGTCATAAAACTCAGCGTCGGCTGACCAGACGATCTGCGTGCTGGTTCCATCCGTGCCGCCAGTGGGATCAATACCTACGTTCACAATCACATCGTTCGGATCGTCGCTCACGTTTGGGTTAGCGAAGGTGGCCGACGACCAGACCCACGCATTGATCGTGAAACGCAGTTCAGTGTTCGGCGTTACCGGCACGCGCTGCAAAACCCCGCCGGTATGCGTCGCAAAGAACGTGTTGTATTCCTGAGCAGCACCCCCGGATTTGATCCGGTCGGTGGGTGCCGGTTTATATTCGGGGCGGGCATTGATCGAAGACGAACTTCCCTGCGGCAGACTCCAGGGCTGCCAACCGGTTGCCACACGCAGCGAAACATCGCTGTTGATGGTCACAAACGGTTCTTCAAACCCTGGGTTTTGCAGCAGATTCGTCCCCTGATAGGCCCTGACTGGGACATGCGGAGCCAACAGACTGACGACGATCAGCACGCTCGCCAAAGCCGCGCGAAACCAATGCTTGGAAAAAGATGAAGGCAGGACCATAAAACCCCCTCAAACGTAGTAGGTTATCTGGGTAACGCCTCTTAGTGTAACACGGATTACATTATACGACAGGCAGCCAGATCTACAGCATCATACAACGCTGCCCTGACACAAAAAAGAAGGGTTGACTCACACCCTCCAATGTCCTACTCAAGAACCCAACACAGCACTAACTGGCTTCTTCAGCCTTGATTCCGGCTTCGCCTAACACGCGCAGCACGCTCGATAACAGCTCCGAAGGGCCAAAAGGTTTGGTGATATAATCATCCACTTTGGCGATATGAAGACCCAGCACTTTGTCTATGCTCTGGGCTTTGGCTGTCACGACAATGACCGGAATGTGCTTGGTCTGATCATTGGCTCGCAGTTGTTGGAAAACTTCCCAGCCGTCCATATCGGGCATCATCAAGTCGAGCAGCACCAAATCAGGCAGCACCTGGCTGATAATCGCCAGGCCCTCACGCCCCCCGGTAGCTCCCGTCACCAGGTATCCTTTGCGAGTTAAAATCAGTTTAACCAGGTCGATCATTTCGGGATCGTCTTCGATGCAGACGATTTTGATCTCATGCGAGTTATCTGCCATCACTCATACTCCAACCCAAAGCGCAGTGCGGCCCCAGTTTTGCCAATGGTTATGAAAACCAAAATCTGCCACCAGCTATTAACAGTAGTCTACCATAGCCTACGAGTCTGTGTCTACCTAGCAAATGTCGGATTCTTGTGCGAATCCCCACTTCACCAGGCAGCACGGCGATAGTTTTCCACACCGGGCGGTCTCGGCTATAATGAAGTTAGGGTTTATCCGACGCACAGCAGCGCCACAGCCCCACACAAAACAACGGTCACGGCAGCAGGAGTTGTATGTATTATGGGTGATACCCCTGGTACTCCACCATCTAAACCCGATCCGGTTCCTGAAAGTGCCAAACAGGGACAAGAATTTATTGCCCAGGTCCATCAAAAAATGAGCCGGCTGGTGCAAGAGTTCGCTACGGGCGCGATCAACCGCACTCAATTTCACCAGTTATACGATCGTTACCAAAGACAGATTATGACGGTTGCTCAGTTTATTGCCGAATCAGACCCGACGATGTGGCAAGATGCTGTACGCGAAACAGAAGACACCCTCCACCTGAAAAAACGTCTGGCAGCCAAAGCCGTCGGCATGAGTGTTTATTATAACAACAGCGGAATGCCGATTGAAACTCTGGGCGAATTCGCCATTGAGCCAGAGCTGATTATTCCGATGCTGAGCAGTTATCGTTCTGCGGCGGCTGAAATCTTTAGGGCGGGGATGCGCAGCACCGAAATGGAAAATGGGCAGTGGCTGTGTTTTGTTCCCGGCTCCTACACCACCCTCATCGCGCTGTTCTCACTGGAGCCATCCACGAACCAGTTACAAATGGTCGAGCGAATGCACAAAGATTTTGAAGACGCGAACAAGACCGCGCTTGAAGCGGGTGAGGTTGATTCCGAAAAACTGGCCTACCCGTTTTATTCGTTTGTGCAGCGCCGGATCAAAACCGATCCCAGACCTGACGAGCCGAAAAAATAGCCTGGCTGTCAGTCATTGACGGGCCGAAAAAAGGTCGTCAGTCCGGCTGCCCGGCAGCAGTACGCAGCCCATCCAGATTACGAATAGTTATTTGCAGTCCCCGCACTTCGATAATCTCCTGCTGCTGCAATTCTTCGATAGCAGCCTGGGCTTCGGACCGGGGACACCCCATCATCCCAGCAATCTCGCCCTGCGTCAGTCGAATAGACAACTGGATCCGCCCATCATCTGATACGCCATACCGCTCGGCGAGATCGTAGAGCAGGTGCGCGAGTCGGTTGATGGTGGGCAGCGGCGCTTCTTCGTGTTCAGTCTGCTGCAAAGCGAAACGCAGACGGCGGCTGAGCAGCACTAACAAATTGACAGCAACGGTTGGATGTTGTTCCAGATACATAAAAAATTCTGGGCGAGTCAGAATCAGCAGTTCGCTGCGTTCGCAGGCTACTGCTCCCGCCGAGCGCGGCAGACCATCCAACAACGCAAATTCACCAAAGACCTGGCCGGGTCCAAACTCGGCAACCGTGTGGGTATGCCCTTCGGACTCAGCGACGATAATCTTTACCAGGCCGCTTTTGACAATGTACAGGCTGTTGCTGGGGCCACCTTGTTCAAAGATACGCTCACCTGGCCGAAAACGGCGCACGGCCAACCGCTGCGCCAGGGGGTCAAGTTCGGACGTGGAAAGGTTGGCAAATAACGACACATTATGCAAAAACTGCAATCCGCTGCTCATGTGACATCCTCCATTTGGATACTCTCAGGATAGCACATTTTGGGCGAGACTGCGCTCGCATCAGGCGGCGGATCAGGGAATCTGGGCAGGATTATGCTGGAGAGCGGCCCATTCGTCCAATCTGGCGATCAACAAAGGATGATTTTCAGGAAGGACCGCCAGCGCCGGAGAAACCATCATCGTAGCCAACCAATGATCTTCCATTGACTTTTGGGTGAAATCGGCATTCCAGAACCGCCCCGGCGTTCCGTACCGAATTTCAAGGTGGAGATGAATTTCTTGAGAATATCCGGTACTGCCGACTGCCCCAATCGGTTGATCAGGAGTCACATAATCACCCAGGCTGACAAAATCACGGTTGATGTGGGCGTACATGGCATAAAGTGAGATGTCCGGGCTGTAAGGGGTTTCGACGATGATCAGGCTGCCCCATCCCCAATTGTATTGCGGCCAGTTCCATTCCACCCGCCCCTGTGAATCGCCATCCACAAAACACCAGATACAGGTCGAGACCGCCGTCACATAACCGGGCGCAACCGGGTAAAAATAAGAGGCGTTGCCTTCCAGATAATCATCTGGGTTAGCATAATCCACCCCATAATGCGGGCCGCCATGCAGCGGGTCCATAAACAGACCGCCTTCGGGAATAATAAAATCGTTTAAGGGGCGACGCGAGAACATCGCCAGGGGATCATCTGCCGTGCCAAGAATAAGTTTACCGGCTGCCGGGTTCGTCAAATACGTGTAGCCATGTGGATAAGGTGAGGGGGTCGGCTCCGGCGCAAACGGATCGACCGGATCACAGGGCTGACCATCCTCGTTGAAAACGCACTCAAAAGCGTGAACGGGCTTCGGCTGGGCAGATTGCCACCAGATTTCTCCCTGGCTGGCAAATATGATCACTGCTATACATCCCTGAATTACTCGCCACAACCGCACGTCTGCCCCCTTACAATAAGACAGTAGAAAAACAATAAAAACGTTATCAAAAATCAGTAAAGGTCGCAAATAATCACGCCCCGGTCACGCATTCCGAGGCATACTATGATCTAATAAGCACTGTTCATTTGCCGCAGCCCGCCTAATCATACTATGATAGTAACAATGCAATCAGCTCAAGGAGAATCCCATGTCGAAAGAAGACCTCACCACTATCGTCAGCCGTGCGCTTACCGATGAAACGTATCGCGCTCAATTGTTGTCAGATCCCGAAAAGGCGCTTGCCGACTATAAACTGGACGATGCCGAAAAGAAAATGCTGCGCAATTTGCCTGCCGATGCATTTGACGAAATGACTATGGACCTGGAAGACCGTCAGTCAAAGAGCGGTTTCCTGGGCGGCCTCTCGTTGATGGGCGGCAAAGACGCGGTAGACGCGAGTACCGTACTCGATCTGCTGACCAACAAATATGGTGGCCGTTAATCCCTTACCTCTCGTTCACAACTAACGGGCGTAATTTTGATACAGAATTACGCCCGTTATGTTTTCCACGCCTGATTTTACTCGCTGCTACTCTCCCAGCGGCACAATAATAGTATCGCCGGGATGGATCATATTGGGATTAATGCCAGGGTTAGCGCTGATAATCGCCTGTGGATCAACCCCGTATTGACGCGCAATCGAATAAAGTGTATCGCCTGATTCAACCACATGGGTAACATTGCCCGATGTGGGAACTTCAACGGTCACTGCCGGGCCAGCGGGAGCTTCTACGCCCGCGATGGTAGCCGTTACGTCAGGTTCCGGTGTACCACACCCCGGCAGTTGAAGCTGCCACCCGATCTGGAGGATAGTGTTAGAATTTCCGCCAAAATAGGATGGGTTGGCCGCCACCAGATCATTTACCTCTACTTCGTTATCACGCGCAATCGAATAAAGCGTATCGCCCGACTTCACAACATGAATGCATGGATTCAGCTCCACCGGGATCGAAGTCGGTGTCGGTTGAAGCGCCGGGTTGAGCGTGGGCGCGGGTGTGTTTGAGGGCAATATATCGCTCATGCCGGGCGTTTCGATTCCCGCCGCTGCCGAAGTCGCTACCGGGATCACCGGGGTGAAGCTCGGCGCAAACTGAGGACTGGCGCCCAACGCCTGTGTCACGACCGGGATTGGCGTTTCTGCGAGCAGAGAGGCCCCGTCGCCCTGCGGCGTGGTCGTCGGAACCAAGGTGCGCGTCAGTTCCACCGTAACCTGTGAAATAGGAGTTGAGGTGAACATCGGCGTAGGTGGAATAGTGTTGGTCGGCATAATGTCGTTCAAATCCACCCGGTTAGAAGTCGGCTGGACATTTTCTCCCGCATCTTTATAACACGCAGAAAGTCCCCATGCTGTCGCAAATAAGATCAACACCAACGCTGATCGTTGTATTAAACGCTCTTTTAACATTCCCTGGCTCTCCTTCACACCACCGGAGAAATTCATCTTCCCATCCTCTATGAGGATACCCCGAACTGACGGTTAAGACAATTCGGACGTTGGATGTTATAGATTGTG